>JAGTRA010000038.1:0-4932 GCA_018396935.1 Candidatus Bathyarchaeota archaeon | reverse complement strand
TCCCATGTCCTTTTATATTTTGGGTTTAAGCTGTAGACATCAAATTTTTCATTAATAACTCCCTTATCCACCAATTTCTTCAAGTGTTTTTCCACTCTTTTAGCGCGTTTTTCATCCTTTACTCCAAATTCCTCAAGAATTTGCTTCATGGTTAAGGCTGCTTTATCCCTCAGTAGGGATATGATAGCATACCGTAAATAGTCGCCTCTAGGAGGTGGCAGCCCCAACGCTCTATTACAAATACATTGTCTTGCTATAGCTATGTCATTTAAATCTATGGGCTCTCCGTCTACTTCATAACCTACTATGCTGCATTTACGCTCCCATAGGTGGCTTTTAGACGTGTCGTAAAGTAAGCTAGCTCTTTCAACTGAGAGGCTTCTGTCGAGGATTATTATGCGTACGTCCGTATTATGATCAGTTGCCATCCTATAAGCCAAGAAATGCTCGGCAAAATTCATGATCCAATTAGCTACTGTAGCATTGTTGATTATAGTTTCCTCCGTTAAAGGTCTGCCAAAACCCACTTCCCCCTCAGATGCTTCAAAAAAGACTTGGTCAACATCAGGCACTTCATTAACATATATTGGAACAACGCTTGAGATTCCAGCTCCGCTACTTATCTTCTCATCATAACTCACAAGAGGGGGTCCATCTTCTCGAAAGGTAACAGTTCCAGCGGCGGCATAGGCTCCGCCGAAGAAAACAACCATATCAAAGAGTGGTCTAGAGTACATGGTTCCATCAATGCCGGCGAATCGTACTTTTCTCGACCCGAAAAAGCTGCACGCTGTATCAAAAATATTCATGTAATCTAATTCCATTCTTATGAGGTTTGATAATAGTATCTCTTGGAAATTTTTTAGAGATTGAAAACGTCTCTCATAGTCTGCTACCTGTGCCGTTGCCCCTTGTTTAAGGACTTCACATGTCCGTTTTATTGCATTACTGATTGGTGATAGACCCATACCACTTCACGCTACTGAATAAAAAAGTGAAACGAGTCAGTAAAAAAGTTACAGTCCTAAAATTTTATACATTAACCACGTTATTAAACTTAGAAGGTTTTAATTCCATAACCGAGCATTTGGCCGAGAAATATTGCATAT
This sequence comes from Candidatus Bathyarchaeota archaeon, assembly GCA_018396935.1. Lineage (GTDB taxonomy): Archaea > Thermoproteota > Bathyarchaeia > Bathyarchaeales > Bathycorpusculaceae > DSZD01. Next base: position 3,823 of record JAGTRA010000038.1, on the reverse strand, counting down.
ACAGCAAGCAGTAGAGCGCCTTCCTTCCACCCAACTCTTTCATTTGATACAAAATACCATAGTAGGAGGCTTGCCATAAGGGCAAATGTAGCTAGGTCTGTATATGCCTGCATGTTGATTGATAAAGATGCGCCTAACAAGGTTACACCCAATATTAAAGTTGTGTTTATAAAGCAGCTTCCCACGATATTGCCCAGCGCTAGATCAAGATGCCCCTTTAGTGAAGACTTTACACTGTTAGCAAATTCAGGCAAACTTGTCCCAAAGGCTATTATAGTGGCACCTATAACGACGTTAGGGACACCAAGGCTTTCTGCGATATACGTTGCGGAATCAACTATGAAGTAGGCGCTTAAAACAACAAAAAAGGCTCCTAAAACGGTTAATATCACATATCGTTTAACTTGTCTATCCTTTTTATCCTCCTCGAAATTTGATTCTAGTGGCTCACGATGTCTTGTAAGCCTATAAATTTGGTACGCAAAAATCCCCACTAGTATTGCTCCTACAAGTCTACTTGCATATCCTATGTAAACCAGTAGGAGGGGTATAATGGCTGCCGCGAAAAGTCCAGAATAAACTGTTTTGATATCTCCCTTAATAGTGAGATGTAGGCTTTTAGCCTTACTTGGAGCAATTACTGACGAAACAAGCAAGGATACACCCACGATTAGACATATATTCACGACGTTTGAGCCTAGAGCGTTGCCAATAGCTATCCCTATTTCTTCCCCATTTATAGCGGATAAAACTGAAACACTTAGCTCAGGTAAAGTTGTGGTCATTGCGACTAAAATAAAACCTACGGTAGTTTTACTGAAGCCTGTAAGTTCTGAAACCTTAACTGCATTATTTATGCAGACTTCACTTGAATAATTTAGAACTATCAAAAATACTAGTAGGATTATTGCATTTATCAGTAGCCCAAGGCTTTCAAGCAAATTGAACCCTCTGTTAGCGCTTATATGTGCTGGTAAACATTTCGTTGAAATTCATCTAGATAACCATTACTTACTGAATTTCAAGATATCCCATGGTATTGGTTCATCTCCAATTTTGAAAGTGTCAGGCTCCTCCCTTTTTAATATAATTTTTAACTCATTTAGCGGCAAATCTCTTAGCAGCTGTAGGATCTCCCTTCTTGCGGTTTCAAAATGTTTATCAAATTCAGCTTTATTTACATAAATAATGCCGGCTAGCGGACATATCTTCTCCATCTTTAAGTACCACTCAATCCTACATTCCTCAAAGTTAACGTCAAAAGTTATTGGTCCAGCTACGCATGTTTCAGGTTTCACAGGCTGGATAATGCATCTCCGAGTTTTCCTATCAAAAAATATGCAATAGCCCTCATTATCCTCTCTTGGGAAGACATACTCGCCATGTACAAATGGATCTCTTATCTCTATTCCATTAGTCCTCAAATACTGCTTTATAATTTCCTCACGACGTAGGGAGATTGGAGGTCTAGCATCTTTACAGCAATCAATCTTACATCTACCGCAAATATCAAAGAAGTCTCTCTGTCTCTCCACACTAGACATCTTACCACCCCTAATTAGAGGAATGGCTGATTATCCCTAAGACTCTTTAAAAGTTTCGAGTAAACATCAATTATCGCCTCATTAAAATCCGTTTTTTCCGCCCTCTTGACAACCTCTCTTCTTATAGCCTCCGATAGGCTTCCATTTTCTATACGTTTTTCAATAATCCAGAGGTACTCCTTCTCCTCCGATGTCGCGTATTCCTTCGCAATTTTTAGGAAATACATTAACACACATTTTGCATCTGGCCCTTCTGGGTGCATAACATTAGCCTTAAGCCCATCCTTTATAATAGATTTAAAATCGGAAACTAAATTCTCCGTTGGAAGCATTGGCAATCTCTCCTTCATAAACCCCCTCGCTAACGCTCTTATAAAGCAGCTCAATGCAACATCAGATTTTATGCATTCTTGCTCATCCATCACTCGAATTTCAAGGGCTTTTTTGTCAAATCGTAAGACAACAGCCCTAGAGTTCACCCATTCTTTGTTGAGAAGGCATCTATCAGCACCCACTTTTTCTAGATCTAAAGTGTAACGTTTAATGATTTCATCGCGATATTGCCTAAATGAGTAAACATACTCTGGGATTACGTTTCCAGTTATGGAAGGTATTTCCTTCTGGTTTTCAATGTAGAAGTATAAGCGATTGTCAATATAATCGCTGAGTTGTCCCTCATAAATTGGTGAGGCGGCGGACACCGCTGGTAAGTAAGCGCATACATTAGCGAGTATGTTGTGAATTAAAATAGCTTTTCTTTCGCTGAAGTAGGGTAGGTTTAACTGAAAACTCTGTATGTTAAGCCAACCATGCTGCTTTAGATTGAAGATTTTGCCATAAGCCTTATAGATTTGCCTATGGCGATGGGGCCATATCCCTGTTTCTTCTAGTCTAAGCGTGGGGTGCATGCCTGTGCCAAGAAGCCCAGCTTTATATTTCCTCTCTAAAAAATCCCAAATTGTCAGAATTGCTGAATGCATTTTTTCCTCAAAGGTTGCAGGCGATCTAAATGGTTTATTGGGCTTAAACTCCATAACGTGAAGCTGAAGCTCTTTTCCAAATGAGAAGTAGCTTTTTTCAACAAAATTAACTATCCTGCCGCGGAAGTCTTTTATAACCTTATCAGCGATAGGCAATGCTTTCAAGTTTTCATCAACTATCGAGAACTCGTGCTCCGGACCCAGCACTTCTATGGTCCGATACGTAACAATTGTTACCTCGCGCTTTCCATTGTTATAGACTGAAATAATTCTCTGTAGGCTAAAATATAAACTTATGGTGGGGAATTAAGCCTTTAAACAGTTAATTTTAAATACTGAACATAAGCTGTCTGTGATTCGGTTACTTGGTGCCTCATGCTTGCTGGTCGTATCTAATATCGACCTGAAAATAAATAGTAGGGTGATGAAGCCGAAAGAATTTCTAAAATCATCAATCAAGGAAGATTTGATCATCAATGTTAATAACGACTATCGATACATGAAAACCGGTTATTATGTTTCACTTCGCGCGGAAGTCCTAGGCTGTAAAGTTATCCCATCGACAGAGGATATCCTTGATGCTTATAGAACCCCAATAATGCTTTTGCGGGCGTCTAGAGCTGGAATTCCAACAGCTCAGAGCCTGTTAGCTGGCACTGTAAAGCAGATAATTTCGGAACTTGATTTTCCAGTGGTTGTTTTCCCAGTTAACCCATTTTCTCTAGGCACTTTTAGAGTCGCTTATAATAGGTCTGCGCTATATAGAGCTGTTAAAAGCCTCAGCATGAATTATAGATATACAGTTTGTGTTCAACCCCTATTTGGGAATATTGGATGTTTTAAATCTCTTTTTGGAGTTTGCCCATCCAAGAATGAGCAAATTCTTAAGATATCGAGGCTGGTTTATGAGGAGTTTAAACTTCCGGTATGTAATTTAGTGATTCAGATATCTGATGACAAGGCTAGCCTATGTAGTATTATCCCCCTTAAGGAGGATGAATTAGCGCCTGAAGACCTCATGAGTATATCATCGGAGATTTCAAGAATTTTGGAGGAAACTTAATGGCTAAAATAGCATGCTTTGTTGAAAAATATAACTTTCTACATTCCGCTGAAGAAAAGGCTCTCCTAAAATTTAAGGAGACTGCTGAAAGATTAGGCCATTCATACGACTTCATTTTTAAAGAGGATCTCTCAAATCTTCTAAAGTATGACGCCGTCTTCATAAGGGCTACAACGGATCCATTATACACCTCGTCTGTAGTTTCGAAGATGGCATGGGAACATGGATTAAAAGTT
>JAGTRA010000037.1 GCA_018396935.1 Candidatus Bathyarchaeota archaeon | reverse complement strand
CCAGCCCATGGATAATAGCCCACTCAGACATCCTGATTAAGAGGATAAGCGACCTCAAAGGGGTTTTGGAGAAAATAAAGCTAGAGTTTAACGGCGGCTCTAAGTCTAGCAGAGCGTGATCTAGGGTTTTCAGCTATCTCCTTTTCTGATGGACGAATAGGCTTTTTAGTTAGGATCTTAATTACTCCCTGCTTGAATTTATCCCTGAGAAAATGTTTGACGGTTCGATCCTCTAGTGAGTGAAAGGCGATAACTGCTATTCTTCCCCCACTTTCAAGGACCTCAATGGCTTGTGCGAGGCCTCGCTCAAGATTTTCAAGCTCATGGTTAACAGCTATTCTCAGAGCTTGAAAAGTTTTTGTTGCAGGATGAATACGCCGGCGATGGTACCACTTTGGCGTAGCCCGTTCAATAGCCATAACTAGTTCAATGGTGGTTTTAATAGGCCTTGACTTAACGATTTCCTTAGCAATTCTTCTAGCAAACCTCTCTTCTCCATAAACTCTTAAAATGTGTTCAATGTCCTTTAAACTCCAGTTATTAACTATGATTTCCGCTGTTAGAGGATTTGAAGTATCATAACGCATGTCAAGAGGCTCATTTCTAAGGAAAGAGAAGCCCCGACCACTTGCTTCTAGATGCCAGCTTGAAAGCCCTAAATCAAAGAGGACCCCGGATATAGGCTTAAAATTATGCTTTTCAACTATTTCCCTAAGATTTGCAAAGTTGCCGTGGACGAGAATAAGCCGACCCTCATACTCGGTGCCCTTAATCCTCGCTTTGAGAGCCTCTAAGCAGTTTGGATCAGCATCTATGCCTAAAACTTTCCCATTTGGACGGGTACGCTCCAAAATTGCTAGGCTGTGGCCGCCCTCCCCGATGGTGCAGTCGATGAAGTTTTCGTTAGGCTTTGGGTCAAGAAGTCGAATAACTTCATCTTTCAAAACGGGTATATGCAAGTCTAACACCTAAATTCTGATTGATTAATGCTAATTGTATGTAGCTTGCCTCTTTTTATGGCTATTATTGCATTCTCTAGGACGCACCTCAGCTTAATGGAGGCGATATTTAATTATAGTGATCCGCTTAAGAGGCCATATAGCATTCCAAAGGTTACACTTCCAGCCCAGGCTATGAGCATGTATGTAGCTACAACCTTCCATTTAGCTATTTTTGAAACAGCTAGAGCATTAGCGAAGTCGTATGGTTGCCCCATAAGCCAGCTTAATAGCGCCCCCTTGGAGAGGATTACTCCCTCTCTAACCCATATACCCCTTCCTAGGACTATTTCTACGAGGGTGGGTGTGTAGAGGGGGCCACCTATCACTGAAGCTAGAATTACACCATCTACCCCGGTCAAGTACTCTCTTATTATTTCTTCTGGGAGGAATACCTCTAAATAGCCTACTATAATTAAGCCTAGTATGAAGTATGGTAGGATTTGCTTTGCCAAGTAGGCTCCAAACTTTAAAGCAGTCCAAAGTCTTTCATCTAACGGTGGCTTAACGATTTCTACCTTTGCTGCTGATGAAGGCATAGCGCCTATTTGATGTTCTTTTTCAACAGCTTTACCCCATGGAGTTTTAGATATAATTAAACCGGCTAATAGAGCTGTTGTTGCTGATGCAACTACTCGAACGCCTGCAAGCTCCCATGAAATAAGTTCTCCTGTAAGCAAAATTGCAAGGATGTTGGATGCTGGAGCCATAAGGAGGAAGGTTATAGCTGGGCCTATTCCTGCACCTGCGTACAATATGCCTCCAAAAAGTGGAACCATTGTACATGAGCAAACTGTTAAGAAGGGTGCCATTAAAAGGGCAAGCCCGTAGCCTATGGCTTTGCTGCTCGCCATGTACTTAGTAATAGTTTCTTTTGGGATAAACTCGTAGATTAGGCCAGCCATGGTGAATGCAAAGAGTAGGCAGATTACTCCATGGCTAAAGTAGTCGTAGAGGTAAATTATTGGAATTTGCCATAATGGGTAGCCGCGTAGCTCGATTGGAGTTGACGTAGGTGCAAGGGAGTATGCTTGTATTCGGCTGTATATTAGAAGCCCTATTACGATGGATATGAAGGCTAGGATTACACCAGCTCTAATAGCCCTTTTAGTTTTTTCATTCATTATTTTCGCCCTATTTAGCTGCTTCGAGGAGGAGTTTTTCAACTTCTTCTGGGCTTGGAACTCGCCCCATGATTTTAACCGTGTTGTTTATGGCTATAGCTGGCGAAACCAAGACACCATACTTCTGAACGGTTTCCTTCGACATTACGTTAACCTTTTCAATTACCACTTTTACGCCTACCGTTTTCAGCTTTTCAGCAGCTTTCTCCACGGCTTTCTTAGCTGCTTGACAACGCATGCATGGCGGATCAGTTCCGATGACCTCAACCTTTACTTCTGTCATATATTCTTCACCAGACGGTATATTTTGCATTATAGCAATATTTAAATATTGCTATAATCTATTTATTGAATTGGCGTTTAACATGAAGCGCTGGAGTAGACTTAGAGCTAAGCTCTTTAGAGCTCTTGCTGACCCATTAAGGCTTGAAATATTAGAGTATTTAAGAAATGGTGAAAAATGCGTCTGCGAAATTGTTCCACAGTTAGGAGTAGCTCAGCCGCTAGTTTCAAGACACCTGGCCATATTAAAAAGTTATGGGCTTGTAAAGGATAGGCGGGAGGGTAATAAGAGGTTTTACTCCATCACCAACCCAGCTGTGTTTAAGGTTATTGATGCAGTCAGCGCTGATTTACTGGATACTCTTATAAAACAAGCTGTTGAACAAATAGCTTAGGGGGAATAGAGTTGGTTGTTAAAGTTGAGGTTTTCACGGCTGAGCCGCCGTGTGCAGGTTGCCTTAAGCTGTTGGAGTATGCGGATCTGATTAAGGCGAAATACGGCGATAGAGTGGAAGTGATAAAGCATATCGGGCCATGCGAGGAATTCAGCAAATACGGCTTAACAGTGGTTCCAGCCATAGTCTTCAACGAGGGCAAAATAAAGATTATGGGCGTTTGCCCAAGCCTCCAGACCATTGAGGCAGCGCTTAAGGAGATGGGGGTTTAGAAGATGCCGGTTAAAGTTGAAGTTTTCACTTCTGAGCCGCCATGCTCCGGCGGGAGACTACTCCTCAAACTCATAGAGAAAATTAGAGGGGAATATGAGGGCAAAATTGAGGTTGAAATTTATCGTGGAGTAAATCCGAAGCTAAGCGAGTATGGCATAACGGCAAGCCCCGCCATAGTCATCGACAAGGACATACGCATAATAGGCGTTTGCCCAAGCGAAGAAACATTCAGGGAAGCATTAAGGGAGGCAGGCGTTCAGTAGTGTCTAGCACACAAGGCGCTGCGAAACCTAATTGGAGAGGTATACCTCGCGAGGAGATAAACTGGCATCCAACGGTTGACCCAGAGCTTTGCATAGGATGCGGCATATGCGTATTAAACTGTGGGAAGAACGTTTACCAGTTCGATTATGAGAAAAATGTGGCGGTTGTTGCAAATCCAATGAACTGCTTGGTGGGATGCACCACATGCCAAAACACTTGCCCGCAACATGCCATTAGCTTTCCACCACTATCTTACATTCATAAAATCATAAAGAAAAAGGGGATAATCCAACGCAGTAGGGAGGAGCTACTAGCGAATAAGGCAAAGTACGCAGTTAAGTGAAAGCTGAAGCATATGAGTGAAGATTTCGCTGAACTCTTCTTCACGGATGTAATCGTCAAAAAGATTGAGATTAGGGAGATTTCGCCTTGCACCGCTGACCCGGAAAGGATTAAGTTTTTGGCGCAGGCTGACAGGCCATTGGAGGATGTCTTGCCAATTCTCTATTTGGCTATTCCAAACGCTAAATACTCTGAAAAGCTCGGCGCACTAAGCTACATGCACCAGCAACACTTGATAACAATTTTCGCCAACGGCCGAATCACCATGACTTATGTCAAAGACAGAGATGAGGCAAACCGCCTTGTTGAGGAGGCTAGGCGACTGATAAACCGTGCTTTTATTTATCTAAAAACTCATGGGAAGCCAAGCCGCGAAATGATTCAAGCCAAAAAGGAGTTAACCCCAGTGAAGATTTACGAGCTGTTGCCGAAAACGAACTGTAAAAAGTGCGGGGAACAAGGATGCTTCGCCTTTGCAACCAAACTTTTAAATGGAGAAAAAAGACTGCAGGAATGCATACTACTAGACTCTAAGGAACACATCGCATGCAAGTTTCAGATAGAGAAAATGGTAAGCCCAATTAGGCTGAAGTAGCCTTATCGTTTCAAAACATATTTAAATATTATCAGCGGTGCAGACTTTATAGTTCATAATAAAACTGTTTCGTTATTAATTGTGCAATTTTATGGGTAAAAACCGCCTAATCTTCGCCTTATATCAAACAAAATTTAAATTGTTGACTTCCATATCTCAAAAGGCTAGTTTAAAATGGGTTAATAGGACGTAAAACACGAGAAGCCCTCAAACTTTTCCTTCTTCAATAACCCATTTGTGTTCTATGAGCCCCATTTACCGCCATAATTTTGAAGCTTGTAAGGAAGCAAGCCCTTCCGCAGGATGCTAAACTTATAGGCTTAAGAGTTTATGGCACCTATTGAGCTTTACTTCACTGCCTCCTTTATTCCTGGATTCCTGAACTTATCATCAGCGCCCAGTCTTGTTTATACATCCAGCGTTGTACCCTAATGAAAGGAGAGACTATGCTTTATGAGCGTCCATGGCAACGCGCTTATCATTCCATATGAGTATATAGTCAGCCTCGTTTCTCAGCCTCTTACTCGCTCCTCCATCTGCTTCTGTCAACTTAACTCTTACTTCTTCAAACTCCTCCTTGGGAGACCTTCCAGTCCCCTCCAACCTTCTGGTGTACTCTTCTTTGGGCAGCGTAACTTCTAACCGTGCATTCAGTAACTCAAGTTTTTGAACTTCCTCATGGTACAATTTAATCATATCGTTATACCAGCAAGCATCCCTATTTATCTGTGATAAAGCCGTAAAGTTTTTGCTTGCTTTATAAATTTTTGCAGCACGTGAGGAATATACCCTCAATTAATTAGGCGAGGGGAGAGCGAGTAGGAACAAAATGTAGTTTGAAAAATAAGGTTGTGAAGGGATTGTGTTTGAGTGAGAGAGTTGTTTTGTCTTTTCATGAAAAGTTTAGGCAGTATGATTTAGGGGAGGGTCATCCTTTTCGCGGGGACCGTTTTGTAGATGCTATGAAATTTTTTAGAGAGCGGGGTCTTTTGAATTTGCCTAATTTGATGGTTATAGAGCCTAGGCCAGCGTCTAAAATTGATTTGCTTAGAGTTCATGATGAAGATTATGTAGACTTAATATTTCGTTTAGCCTCTGAGAATAGATCCTATGATATTGAAACTCCTGTTTCGAATCAAATCCTTGAGGCTGTTTTGTTAATCATAGGTGGCGTTTTGGAGTGCGGCAGAGCTGTCTATAGTGGTGAAGCTGGTAGGGGCATTTCACTTGGCGGAGGCTTTCATCATGCTGGAAGAAATTATGGCGGAGGCTTCTGCCTCTTTAATGATGTAGCAATTCTCATTGAATGCTTAAGAGTTAATGGTGCTAAAAAGTTTCTAGTTCTAGATTATGATGTTCACGCTGGCAATGGCACAAGTGATATCTATTACTGTGATCCCAGCGTACTCTTCATATCTATTCATCAAGACCCCAGAACCATATATCCTGGAACAGGTTTCACGTGGCAAATTGGTGAAGGCGAAGGGAAAGGCTATAACGTCAATATACCCCTCCCGCCAGGAACAGGTGACGAATCATACCTTTATGCAGTAAAAGAGATATTCATTCCATTAGCTGAAGAATTTAAGCCCGAAATAATCATCGCTAATGGTGGAAGCGACGCTCATTTTGCAGATAAACTTGGAGATTTAAGCCTAACAGCTAGAGGCTTCTTCAAGCTATCTAGCCTAATAAGGGAGACAGCCGATAAGGTATGCGCTGGAAAACTAGTCATGTTGATTGGGAGCGGCTATAACCCAGAGGTCTTACCTATCTGCTGGCATGCCCTAGTTGCTGGAGCCATAGGGCTCCAGAGCTTCGACTTAAAGGAGCCGTATACCCCGCCTATTGAGCCGCCTTTCATCAGAAGAAAAGTTCAAGGCGTGGTTGAAGAACTGAGAAGCCTACTTAAGGAAAATTGGAGATGTTTTAAATGAAATTTGCACTACCCCCAAATGATGGTTATTTGATGCAACTCAGGAGTTTGTTAGCCTTAATTCCCTAAGGGCTTTACTTACTAGATAATGGTGGTCTTTTACCTAATATCAACGTTATATTCACGGGCCGCCCTTCTCTAACTATTGTAATTTCTATTACTTGACCCGGTCTTGTATTCTCCTCTAGATATGCTGAAAGGCTGTCTATGCCTAAAATTTTTGTCCCATTTATCGCCACTATTATGTCTCCGCCTATGGTTATTGATGTCCCAGCAATTGACACTTGTCTTGTTCCACCCCTTAAACCTGCTTTTTCAGCAGGGCTTCCCTTAATAACACTTGTTATTAGCCATCCATATGTTACATTAACCTTCATTGCTTTAGCTATTTCATAATCCATATCCACTCCGGTGGCGCCAATCCATGGATGCATGTCATAGGAGCCATTAACAATAAGTGAGGCTATCTCCCTTATGATCGTATTTGATGGAACTGCAAATCCTAAACCTTGTGAGTCGCTGACTATCGCTGTGGTTATGCCAACAACTTTCCCTTCAAGGTTTAACAAGGGCCCTCCGGAATTGCCTGGATTAAGCGGCGCCGTTGTTTGGATAAGGTTGGCTATGGGGTATCCTCCCGTAAATTCTCCTGTTAATGTCCTTCCAAGCGCGCTGACCACTCCAACGCTCATGGAGCCTGCTAACCCATATGGATTGCCTATAGCTACAACCCAATCGCCCACTTTTAATTTTGAGGAAGTAACAATTTCTAGGGGTTTAAACTCCCATAGGGGTGCATCTACTGAAAGCACAGCTAAATCTGCATAGGGATCAGAGCCTAAAACCTTTGCAGGGTAACCATTACCGCTTGAAAAGGTTACTGAAATATTGATGGCGTTCTGTACTACATGATAGTTTGTTATAACTGTCATCATCCCGCTATAGTTATAGACGAAGCCTGAGCCTTGCACCCTCACATAGCCATATGGTTTGCCAAGGATGTCATACTCTAACTTTAATCCCCTTACAATGACGACTGAATCTTTAACTTGCTCATAAAGCATGGATAGAGATGGGCTATAAGTAAGGGATTCAAGGTGATTTTGGCTGAAGTTTTTAACTTCAGAGTATATGCTTGTTTGCTCACGAAGGGCGACAACCTCCCTTCCCAACTTATCTAGCTTCTCAGAAATGTTAAGGTAACCTATCCAATAGCCCAGTAAACTTCCAAGAAGCAGGAAAACTATGGCGATAACCGCCATCACAGTTAAGGGCCGTGCTTTTTTCCCATTATTAATGTTGCCTATATTTTCCACTTCCACCTTAAATCACCTTCTTAAATAGATGTTCACTATCTATTAAAGAGTTTTTCAGAATCGAGCCACTATCATTCAGCGTGATTATCAGGTCATGTGGCAAATAGAACCAGTGGCGCACTCTTTAAATCCCAGTTTTTCGTAGCTTTTTTGGAGATATGCCTTGATAGAGCATTATGACTTTGGAGTCATGGTGGTGGATGGAAAACGCTATACAAGAGACATTATATTGCTTCCTGGAAAGATTATCGATTCATGGTGGAGGAAGGAAGGTCATCAACTTTGCTTAGAAGATTTAGAAGAAGTTTTAAACTATAAACCTGCCCCAGAAGTTCTTGTTGTTGGAACAGGCTACTCAGGTTTGGTTCGTATTCTCCCAGAGGTTGAAAAAGCGCTGAGGGAGCGTAAAATCCATTTAATCGCTAAACCTACGGGCGAAGCCTATAGAATTTATAATGAGCTCCTAAAGTCTGGACGAGTAGTGGCTGGAGCTTTTCATTTAACCTGCTAATGTGGAAATGTTGAATTAGCAAGACTATCAATTTTAAAACTTGGTGTTAGGATTTGGTTTTAAAGCTATTAGAGGATGTTGAGGAAGAGGTTACCACCATCTTAAGTAACCTGATAAAGATAGATACCACTAATCCTCCTGGTAACGAAACTAGGGCAGCTGAGTATTTAGCTAGAATCCTTGAAGAAGATGGTTTTGAATGTGAAATTCTAGAATCAGCCCCTGGAAGGGGAAACATCATAACTAGGCTTAGGGGATCCATGGGAAAGCCTCGCCTACTATTACTATCCCATCTCGATGTAGTAGCGGCGAACCCTAATGAGTGGAGTGTACCGCCTTTCTCAGGCCTCATTAAGGATGGTTTCGTATGGGGTAGGGGCGCTATTGACATGAAGTCAATGACAGCTATCGAAGTCATAGTGATGAAGTTACTGAAAAGGAATAACGTGCAACTTAGGGGCGACGTTATCTTTGCAGCTACAGCAGATGAGGAAAGAGGCGGTCAAGCTGGTGCAGGATGGCTTGTGGAGAATCACTTTGAAAAAGTAAAGGCTGAATATGTTATAAATGAGGGCGGTGGGCAGGCGATTCCTGTAAATGGTCGAAACATATTTACCGTTCAAACAGCTGAGAAAGGTATTCTATGGTTAAAAGTGAAATCGAAGGGAACACCCGGTCACGGCTCCATCCCTGGAGTAGCTGATAACGCCATATTACGCATGTGCCATGTCATTGAAAA
>JAGTRA010000036.1:6644-8851 GCA_018396935.1 Candidatus Bathyarchaeota archaeon | reverse complement strand
ATTTTAGTATACTCGATCGTTGGACTAAGTCTGGCGATGGGGATTGAGGAAACAGGATGCGTGAATATTATACAGTGAGGGGTACCCACAGATAGGCAGGTTACTTTATAAACCTCACCATTAACTTCAAGAACTTCATCTATGCATTTGCCTTCTCCAACCATTGGTATCAGTGGTCTATCAAAAATTGGTTTTCCCATATTCACCCTTACCGTTTTTACCTCATCATTTTCAATATCGATTATCCACACTCTTTTTATTCCTGCTAAAGTTTCGACATCAAAGCTTTTTTGGCGAATAATGCCATTTTCATAACAGAACTTTGTCAAGCATCTAATACCATTGCCGCACATTTCTGCTTCAGATCCATCAGCGTTGAATATCCGCATTTTAACATCTGCTACATCAGATTTGCAGGCTAAAATGAGTCCATCTGCTCCCACAGAGTATCTTCTTTCACATAATCTTCTTGCAAGGTTATTTAAATCTGTGGCAAGTTTATTATCCATGTTATCGATGAGTATGTAATCATTACCAAGGCTATGCATTTTCCAAAATTTTAAGCCTTTAACCATGAGGCTACCCTTTGGCCTCTCATTAGATCTTGAAAGGTTTCTCTTTCCCTTACAATTTCATAGCGTCCGTTCATAACTAGAATTTCAGCTGGCCTAGGTCTAGAGTTATATTGAGAACTCATAGAGTAGCCATAAGCCCCAGCATTAAGTATTGCTAGAACGTCACCTTCAGAGAGAATCGGTAGAAGCCTATCCTTAGCTAAGATATCGCCTGACTCGCAGAGTGGACCTACAATATCATATTTCTCCGCTGGTTCCTCTTTCAGCTTATTAGCCACTACCATATGGTGATATGAGCCATACATAGCTGGTCTTATTAACGTGTTGAAACCTGCGTCTACACCTGCGAAAATTCTGTACGGAGTTCTCTTTATAACGTTAACCTTAGTTAACAGAATGCAAGCATCTGCCACTAGGTATCTGCCTGGTTCAAGCCATAATTCAGGTTGACCTAAAGATAAATCTTCAACTTTGCCTTTGAAAAATTCCACAAGTTTTGACGCAAAATCTTCTATATCAACTTCTTTCTCCTCAGGCTTATAGGGTACACCAATGCCCCCACCTAAGTCAATGAAGCTGAAGATTATCCCAAGCTCTTCTTGAACTTTTTTTGCAGTTTCAAGGAGTTTTTCAGTGGATTTAATGAATGGTGTTACCTCCATTATGCCTGAACCTATATGCATGTGTATGCCAAAGTTTCTTACACCAGCCTTTTTAGCCATATCATATATTTTTAGGGCTGTTTTTTCATCAACTCCGAATTTGGAAGCTTTAGTTGCGGTTATAGTGTATTCGTGATGTCCTGCGCCTACTTCAGTATTAATCCTAACAGAAATTGTCGATGGAGTTTTCTTTTTTAACATCTTTTTGATTTGAGAAAGAGAGTCTATGTTTATCGTTACACCTTTCTCTAAAGCGTATTCAATTTCCCATTCACTAACACTTGTTCCTGTGTATAGAATCTGGGAAGGAAGGAATCCGGCTTCAAGAGATATGTATATCTCTCCTGGGCTGACAGCGTCAATCCACGCCCCCTCACTTTTTAGGATCTTTAGAACCGAGATATTTGTATTGGCTTTTGCTGAATACAAAATTCTTACTTTGGTATATCTCTTTTGAAACGCATCGAATAGACGTCTGTAATTCTCTCTGATCCTTTTTTCACTTATAACGTATAATGGGGTTCCGTACTCCTCTACAAGTTTAATTGTTGAAACCCCGTCGATATAAAGTTCTCCGTTGACATTCTCCATTGGAGTTTTTATCATGATAATCCCATTAACCAGAAAATTCGTTTAATTTAGCCTTTATTGCAGATAAAGCTTCTTTCATCTTATCTTTATCGATGAAAACTGTAATAGATGCTTTATTGGTTACAACCTCTAATATGTTTATTGATTTCTCTGCTAGCGCTCCGGATATCTTTGCCACCCATCCCGGGGAATCAACGAAGTTTGGATTTACAAGTTCTATAGCTGCTACGTTTTCGCGTAAACTAACAGCCTTAAAACAGTTTAGTCGGCTTATCCCATTAACAACTTTAACAGGGTTTTTTGAATCTACAAATATGGTTATAGAATTGCTGCTTGTACCCATACCAAAGATTTTTTTACCGTCAAAAATTGGCAAAAC
>JAGTRA010000036.1:743-6634 GCA_018396935.1 Candidatus Bathyarchaeota archaeon | reverse complement strand
AAGGTTATAGCTGACAGTCCATAATGCTCCCTTATTTCCATAGGGTTAGCCTTGAAGACACCTACGATCTCTGTTCCGCCCGAGGAAAGACTTCCAGGGAACCTTACAACTCTAAGCTTTTGTCCCGGTAACTTATATTTCAACGCTTCAGGATGTATTATCTTTGCGCCTCCCTGAGCCAGAGAAAACATTTCTTCTATTGTTATCTTATCTAAGGGTTTTGCATCAGGCACTATTTTGGGATCTGCTGATAGGACGCCATTAGTGTTTTTGACTAGAATGACTTCGTCGGCTTTTAAACAGTTGCCAATCAGGGTTGCCGTTATATCACTGCCCCCACGTCCCAAAGTTGTTATTCGCCCTTCTTTGTCTTTACCGATGAATCCACAAACTACTGGCACGCATTCTCCGAGCAATGGTTCTAAATACTTCTTTACTCTTTTTCGTGTTTCAGCTAGATCTGGTGTAGCGTCTTTAAAGTTTGAGTCTGTTATTATCGGCCAGCGATCCTGTTGGGGGTCAAAGTACGTAGCTTTTACGTTTATGGCTTTGAGAGCTGAACAGAATATCCTAACGCTTGTTCGTTCACCCATGGCTACGATATCTGCGTAGTCTGCCGGATCTATACATCCAGCTTCTGTTGCATATTTCACGAGATCATCCGTCGCGCCTTTCATAGCAGAGACAACGACAACAATTTCTTCATATCCTGCCTCTTTAATCATTTCAGCAGCTTTATGGTAAGCTTCACCTGAAAAAAGTTCTCCGCCTCCAAATTTTACAACTACCCTTCTGGTATTTGTGTTCATACTTGCTCTAAAACCTCCTCCATCGAGTACACGCCTGGTCTGGTTTGCTTCATAAGCCACTGTGCGGCGTAAAGAGCTCCTTGAGCGAAAACATTTCTTGAAAATGCTGTATGCTCTATCGTTATCATATCATATGGTCCGGCTATTATTATCCTATGAATTCCGGGTATCCCTCCTCCTCTAACTGAGACAACCTCAAGTTCTCTAGGCTTTCTCGGGCTTATTCCTTCTCTTCCATGAACTATTTGATCGTACCCCCTTATATCTGAGATAATCTTGGCTATTGAACGAGCAGTTCCACTTGGCGCATCTTTTTTCTCAAAGTGATGAGCCTCAAAAATGCTTATATCATACTCTTTTGGCAACATTTTTATCGTCTTCAGTATTTTTAGGACATAATTCATTCCTATTGAAAAGTTTGGAGCGAAGACCGCAGGCACTCTTTTGGCGGTATACTCCTTCAACCTTTCATATTCTTCTTCTGTAAAGCCTGTAGTTCCCATTGGGATATTAGCCATCTCAGCTTTTGGTGTTGTAAAGCTCACATATACGTCAGCATTTTTAACAGCCGCCTCAAGCTCCGCGGGGCTTTGCACCTTTAGGTTGAGGTTGCATATTCCAAGCTCAGAAAGAGTCCTTCCTATAGACGGCTCATCCGAAGCCGCTAATGCTCCTACTACCTTAAAACCCCTCTTTATGGCTTCCTGTATTACAGTACTTCCCATTTTCCCAGTGGCGCCTGCGACACATATTTTAACCATAGCTTAGATCCTTCCAGAACTTTTCATTATATAACCTGTCCTGAAGATTTACGTCGAAAAAATCTTCTACTGGTTTAAGGATTTCGGGACTGTTTTCGTAAACCCTTCTTGCAGCATCCAGAACTTTCTCTAAACCTTTTTTCGTCATTTTTCCAAGAGGCGGTCTCAATGAACCCGCCGGCATTCCTAAGATATTCATTAAAGTTTTACATGGCAGAGGGTTCCTTGCTTTCACGAGGTAAGTTCCAAAAGAAGTATCCTCCACAGTTTTTACAGTTACAATTTCGAAGAGTGGTTTAAGTTTTCCGCATAATTCTTCAGCTTCTTTTAGTTTTCCCTCTAGAATTAAACTCGTCATTTTCTGTACGGCGGCGGGGGTTATGTTAGATATAACTGAGATAACACCCGAGGCCCTTATCAGCGGGTCAGCCATTATGGTATATGTTTTGTCATCATCACCAGATAGTATGTCAAAGTTTTCGCCACACAGTCTCCTTGTTAGTCTCATGTTTTCAAGATCTCCTGTGGCCTCTTTTACGGCGTTTACATTCGGATATTGTTTATGTAGTATCGCTAGATCTTGAGGAAGCAGCTGAGTTCCAGTTCTGGATGGGATTACGTATGGTATTATCTGCATCTCTGGAAACCTTTCAGCTATCGGTGCTATATACTCCAGCCTTATCTCAAGGGAGCTTGGACCATTGTAATATGGATCTACTAAGAGGGTGGCCCTTACCCCTATATCATAGGCATACTTTGTATTTTCCATAGCTTTTTTTGTGCAATTTGAACCTGTTCCAGCTATTACTGTAACTTTATCTCCGCAGCATTCATGCACTTTTTCTATTACAGCTCTTTGCTCTTCGGGATTCAATGTTGCACTTTCACCTGTTGTTCCTGCGGCTAAAATTCCATTCACTCCTTGGGATATTTGAAACTCTACAAGCCTCTCAAGCCCGCTAAAGTCCACTTCATGATTTTTAAGCATCGGTGTTACTAGAGCAGTGTAGCATCCCTTAAACATCCCTTATCACCGTTAACTATTACGCTGTCTAGGTTTGTGGTATCAGCATTTTTTATAAAGTTTTCGGGTTTTTGGTAAAGTTTATTTTATTGTTTGCGTATTTCTTTTCCTTAAAACGTAAATAAAACTTCGGTGACTGCAATGTTGGACGATGTGGATTTGGAGATTATCCGGATATTGAAAAATGATGGACGAGCTGCCTATCGTGATATAGGTAGGAAAATCGGGCTTTCAGAAGGAGCTGTTCGAGCTAGAGTGAAACGAGGAAGCTAAGGCATTATCGCTAATATCTGTGAGCCCATCTGTTCCAACTTCTAAAATATCTGCAATTCTTAGAGAGACTCCAAACATTGAGAAGGTGTATGAGATAACCGGGGAGTATGATATAGCAGTCATAATATCCGCAACCGGAATTTCAGAAGTCAACGAGTGTGTCGAAAGAATTAGGAAAATAGATGGTGTAATAAACACTAATACTATGATTGTTCTAAAAAGCTGGTGAACTCTTTTCATCCCACCTTATGGTCACCACTTCCTCAAGTCGTGAATATTAAACTCACTTCCGTATAATTTTCAATCAATTGACCATTTTACCGCTCATGAGTGTGAAGGTAAGTTACATAACGGCATGTATCTTTTGATTCTTCAAATGCAATATTCTTAAATGGGTTTATGTATTGGCTTCTACTATGCACGAGTGGGCCTTAGCGGAAGCTGTAATTAGTTCAGCGACTCAAATAGCAGAGAAGGAAGGCTTAAAAGCTGTTAAAGAAGTCAAAATTAGGATTGGAGAACTTCAACAAGTTGAACTTGACATATTCGAATTTGCTCTATCTCAACTTAAAACAGGTATATTGCAAGAAGCTCGTTTTGTTATCGAAACTGTTAGAGCTAGGTTTAGGTGTCGAGTTTGTAGTTACGAATGGTTCTTTGAGAGAAATCGCTTGACTGGTGATTCTGCGGAAGCTATTCACTTTATCCCAGAAGCCATTTACGCTTTCATCAAATGTCCAAGATGTAATAGCCCTGACTTTGAGGTTCAGGAAGGCAGAGGTATATGGCTTGAAAGCATAATTGGGGTGCGTTAAAATGGATCCTCGCCTAAGCATCATAGATGAAAGGCTAAAAGGGATTAAACGCATAATAGCCATTTCAAGCGGAAAAGGTGGAGTTGGTAAAAGTCTTATAGCATCCACTTTGGCTTTACTGCTTGTTAGAAAAGGGTTTAGAGTTGGTCTTTTAGATTTAGATTTCACAAGTCCGTCAACTCATGTCATCTTAGGTGTTATGAATATTTACCCAAAAGAGGATAAGGGCATAATTCCTGCTGATGTGTATGGCATAAGGTATATGTCCATTGTTGCGTACTCTCGTGATGAAACTTTACCCCTTAGAGGTGCCGACTTGTCCAATGCATTAATAGAGCTTTTTGCGGTAACCCGCTGGGGCGATATAGATTTTCTAGTGATAGATATGCCTCCTGGCATTAGTGATGCAACCTTAGATGTATTGCGTCTCGTTAAGAAAATTGAATTTCTAATAGTGACCACATCCTCTGTTCTGGCTTTTGAAACGGTTAAAAAACTAGCTAAGCTACTTGTTGAACTTAAGATTCCAATCTTAGGCGTTATTGAGAACATGAGACTTGGGGAGGAGAGCGCCATAAGTCGATTGACTGCGAATTTAGGGCTTCGTTTCCTTGGAACTATTCCTTTTGAAGTCGATATTGAGAATGCCCTTGGCAATATAGATGCCTTATTGAGAACAGGTTTCGCCAAAAGGCTTGATGAGATCATTTCAGGGTGCGGTCTATTTAAAATTCTCAAATCTTAACCGGAAGCGAGGCTTATACTTTGACCGTGAGGGCTGTGATTTTCGATTTCATAGGCACTCTTGTAAGCGTTAAAGGCTATAGCTTGGAAGCTTCTAAACGGAAGCTTTATAGAGCTTTATGCGAAGCTGGCTTTAGCATGGCATGTGATGACTTCCTAATAGCATACACTCAATCTCATGAGAAATATCGTGTGATTCGTTATGGGCAACTCATAGAAGTCACTAACGCAGTTTGGATCTCTGAGGCTCTTAACAAGCTCGGGTTTAATATTGGCCCTGAAGATAGCCGCATTAAAACTGCTGTGAATGTATTTTTTGATGACTATCTTAACTCATTGAGAGTTAGACGTTGTGCAAAAAAGATTCTTAAGATCCTTTCATTGAACGGCTTTAAGCTTGGCTTAATTTCAAACTTTACGTATGCGCCTCTAATATATGCTGCGCTTAGGAAACTTGATTTAAGCCGTTTCTTTGATGTCGTATTAGTTTCAGCGGACATAGGGTGGCGGAAACCTCACGTGAGGATATTTAATGAAGCCCTTAGGCGACTTGGTGTTAGTGCTGGTGAAGTTATTTATATTGGCGATAGTCCGGATGAGGATATTAAAGGCGCCAAAGATGTTGGTATGCGAACAATCCATGTAGCGTCACAATTTTACCCTCAAGAGACGCTTATAAGGAGTATGCAAAATCCAGATTATGCTACAAAGAGCCTATGTGAAGCTGGGAAAAAACTATTTCAAATACTTGGCCTTGAGTCTCTTAGGTTTTGTTGAATAAGTTAACGAAGACACTTAGTTGCTAATACAATCTGAAGTTTCACTCAAAACAAAGGATAAAAAGCTTAAGGTATATCCTTAATCATTCTCGTCCACTTTCCCAGAGTTATGGTTTCTCTGAATCCCAATTTTTTGTAGAATTCTTTCGCGTTTAAATTTTTTACACCAACCCATAAACCTGCTATTTTCCGATTTCTTTTTCTAGAGTAGTCTATAGCTGTTTCCACTAAAATCTTGCCCGCACCTTTCCCTCGATGATCTGGATGAACGAAGATCTCGTGGATTTCTCCAACAAAGCTACCTTCAAAAGGGCTAAACCAATTGGCATCACATGCGATTATACCAATGATTTCGGAGTCCTCTTCCATTATAAAAAATCCATATGGATCCCTTGAGAGAAGCCAATTAAAGTAGCGTATTATATCAACTTCCTTGGTGTAGGCATATTCCTCCAGTCCTTTATAGGCTTCTCTATATAGTCTAACAAATCGATCAACATCCTCTGCTTTTACATTTCTAATCTTCATCATTCAACGCTTTTATCTCTGAATTTTAAAAACTTCCTTGATGCAAACTCTTCAAATTCTCAAAAAACTCGCTAAAATAAGGTCACCATCCGGAAAAGAAGGTCCTGTAGTGAAGTATATTATGGATTACTTGAAGGAGCTGGGGTATGACGCCTATA
>JAGTRA010000036.1:0-733 GCA_018396935.1 Candidatus Bathyarchaeota archaeon | reverse complement strand
AGCTTCTCACGTTGACACTTTTAGGGTTATCTCACCCTTCCGTTTCGATGGTGAGTATGCTTATGGTACTGGCGTATGTGATGCAAAAGGAAGTATCGTTGCTATTCTCCTCGCTCTTTCAACTATTAGCAGTCTAAATTTTGGTGTCGCATTTTTTCATGACGAAGAAATAGGTGGAAAAGGATCGGAAATTTTCTCCCAAAGGTATAAGCCAAAAAAAGCAATAGTTATGGAGCCAACGAATCTAACAATAGCCAACGTTCACTATGGCGGATTGGAGGTGTTTCTTGAAGTCAGCGGTATCTCATCACATGGCTCCTGTCCGGATAAGGGTGAGAATGCTATAGAGAAATGTATAGAGCTTATAGGCACTATGCGGAAACTAAACAAAGCCAAGATTTCCACTCAATTCATCATGGGTGGAAATAGAGAAGACTATGTAATTCCTGACCATTGCATTGCTCGTGTAAACTTTCAGTTCGCGCCAAGTATTAAAGTGGAGGAGTTATTAGGAGAAGTTAATGCTATATGCCAAGGTAGGGCAAAAGTAACAGTAAAAGAGTGTTTCAACGGATTTATCAGCGGAGAAACAACAAATATTCTCGTAAAAGCCCTTAAAGCAGCTGGATTAAAAGTCGCATTCTCGGAAATGCCTTCCTGGACTGATGCTATAAACCTCTATCACTTAGCTGCATGTGATGCGGTGGTCTTTGGACCTGGTGAGCTATCTCAA
>JAGTRA010000035.1 GCA_018396935.1 Candidatus Bathyarchaeota archaeon | reverse complement strand
GTCAAATTCGGATACAAAGGCGAGAATTTCTTTTTCAGCCTTGCTAATTATGTCATCAGCTTTTAAGGTTATTTGCTCATCGCCTTCCAAGATTTGGAAAACTTCCTTACGCTCCTGTTCAACTTCAGTTCTTGGGAGTGAAAGCCATAACTCGATGAGCTTCGTCTTCTTCTTCTCAAGAAGGTTAAGTTTCATTCTTTTCGTTTCTATGAGTACATCGAGGGCTCTGTCGAAGGGTGTTGCAATAAACTTGAGGGGTTTCTCAAAAACTGATGATACAAGCCCCCTCTTCTCTAAGTCACGAAGGATACGATATGTCTCAGTTCTATGGAGGGATAAAGCTTCAGAAATCTCACTTGCTTTATGTTCGCCAGTGCGAGCGAGATATAAGTAAACTCTCACCTCATTTTTTGATAGGCCCAGGTTGCGGAGCGTCTTTTCAATAATCTCTAGGGATTTGCTTATGCCTCTATCAGCTTTTACGAACTTCCAAACGCCACTACTTTCATCATAGAACTTCACGATGCCCTCGGGCTTTTCAACAGATAACTCCATGCAAACCATCTTCCCAGCTTATTTTAATTTCAGAATTAAATTCTGCACTAAAAACGATATTTTATACTTCTGAAACCATAATCTGAATTGAAAATACATTTTTTAATTGAAGGTCGAACGTGCGTAAAAACATACAACATACAATGCTAATTATACTTTTTACGACTTGGTTCAATTAGCGTAAGCTACTAAGGGAGAACCCTTGAAAGATGAAGATTACCCTAGAAACTTTTACCTCTCAAACGATGAGGAGAGTGTCCCAAATATTGATTTAAGGGATGTTTTAAGGAAAATTAAGGGAGAATTGAACATGCTATGTGAATGCCTATCTAAAGAGAAAAAGATCATTAACGAAGTCTGTGATTCCGTTGAGAAAATTCTCGAGAAACTCAAAATGTCGTTAAATATTCCCATCAAGGAAGCACCCCTATTTGATAATGCCCACCGCTTAATATTAGATGATGAGGGACACCTTATAGTCTTTCATGGAAATGGGAAAATATGCTCTGCACCTTTAAGGAATTATCCTCCAAACGTGGTAGCGTCTGTATTGATTTTGGCAATGCCTGAATTCGCGAAAGCCATATCTAGTTATCGGATGAAAATTGACTCAAGAATTAGCTTGTTTTATTGCATAAGAAAAGGATTAAGAAAAATCTTAGACAACCTAAACAGAGGGGGCGCAAATGCTAGAAGAAGGGGAGGAATCTAAAAGATGAGTGAAATATTAACTGAAATCAGAACCTTCTACTCCATTAGGGAGATTAAAGAGGTCGTGGAGGAGCGAATGAACATGTTGAAAATTCTTCTTGATGAATATAGCCAGTGGCTTGGAGCCCTCCTTAGAGACCCTGAACGCTTAAAGGATCAAGAGTGGGGAAAGAAGATGGCAGAAATTCAGAAGATATTAAAGACTGGAGGCAAAAGCGGAAGCAAAAAGGAGGGCAAGACAACAGCTGCAGAATGGGTTAATTTTAGGGATTTGCTTATATGCGCAGACGAGTTTGGAGAAGTGGAAGTACTTTTTGAGGCGATAGAAGACCTAAAAGCAAAAATTGACAAACTTGGGAAAATAAAGAACGCGCTTACGGAATTAGAGCGCTATAATTTGGGTAAAAACATTCGTTACGTAACCTACATAAAGGATGGAGTCCCGGAGAAAGTAGCTTTTAAGTTAGAGAAGAAAGAAGAGCAAAAATTCAAATTTATAGCTGACTTCACAGCAGTGGGGGGCTTAGAAGGCTAGCGAGAAGAAAAAGGAAAGTTAATGAGAATTATCCCTGTTCTTGAAGCTCCTTTAAAGTTTCCTTTTGCTTGTCTATAAACTCCTGAAGTTCATTTTTCATTTGCTCAGCTACTTCCGCTAATTGGGTTGCATGCTCCACAATTGTTTGAGCAGATTTACCAACACTATCTACTTCAGCAAGGATATCTTTAACACACTTGTCAACATCTAACGCTGCAGCAACAACATTTTCAGCTAATTTCGCTACTTCTTCTGCGCTAGCTATGACTGTTTGACTGATCTTTGCAACATCAGTTGCGGTCTTTGAAACTTCAGCAGCTGTTTCAGCCATCTTTTCAGCTATAGCTGTTTGTTCCTCAATGGCTGCAGATGTTTCTTCGGATGCTGATGAGCTCTCTTCAGCTATGCTGGCAACCTCTTCCACAGTATTTACTACAACGTCAATTGCATTTAATCCCTGTTTAACACCGCTAGCTAATTTGCTGACCTTATCCGCCATTTCACCCATCAATCTGGCAATATTTTCATATTCTCTAATTGCCTCTTGAACTATTAATGCACCTTCACTAGCACCTCTATGTGAGTCCATTGTTATCTTACTCGTCTGATCGCCAGCCTCCTTGATCTTACTTACAAGGTTTATAGCTGAAACAGCTGCTGATTTTGACTGGCCAGCAAGACCCTTAACAGCGTCGGCTACTACGGCGAAGCCTCGACCAGCCTCACCAGCCCTAGCAGCCTCAATAGCAGCATTCAAAGCAAGCATATTAGTTTGACTAGCAATTTCAGAGATCGCATTAGCCATTTGACCAACCTGTTCAATTGAGCTTATCATAGATGTAACTGCGTCAGCTACCCTAGACATATTGGTTTTTATCGTCTCTAATGCGAGGAGACCCCTTTGACCTTTTTCCCCAGCTAAGCTTAGCCTTCCAATGGCTAGGTCTTTAACATTGGCAGCTTCTTTTGCTATTTCTCCAGCTTCCGCCATAAGCTTCTTTAAAGTGTCAACACTTTTTGCAGCATTTTGAGAAAGTTCAGCTAGTTTCTGGGCACCTAAAGCCACCTCTTGTGCAGCGCGAGTTACCTGCTGCATACCAAGGGATATTTGGCTAGAAAGATCCGCAGAATTTCGTCCCATTTCAGCCATTTTTTCAGCGGCTTTTGTTACATTTTCAGCATCTATAGTTACTTTTTTTGCAAAATTTTTAACATTTTCAGCGTTCTCAGCTACTTTTTTCGCTGTATCTGAAACTTTAGTAGCTGTTTCAGCCACATTTAACGCATTCCTCTGAGCACCATAAGCGATGTCAGCCATAAGGGCAGCGTTTTGGAGAGCTAAATCAGCTTTTTCAGATAGCTTCTCACATTTCTCTATAACCTCAGTTAATAAAGCAACCATTCTGCTTCTAAGTTTTCTATTCTCAGAGATAAGCTGATTGCGGTTAAGCTTTAAAGGAGATTTTTTCGGTTGCTCACCCTCAGACATCATAACTTCAAAAGATACATTCTCCTCAGCCACTGCGGACATTTCATGCAACCTCTGGGGCTAGACCTAATTTCTTATCCCGATTCTAGTTATAAGTAAATTGCGAACCTCGAATATGTAGCAGGCATACATACCAAAAATACCAAATTTATTAAGACGAAACGCCGCAAACACGCATTATCTCTATGGGAATTTCCGCTAAAGGCAGAATCTTATCTACACAGCCCGCTTCTATCGCCGCTTTAGGCATGCTGAAAATCACAGAAGTTTCTTCATCTTGAGCTATCGTATAGCCTCCATGTTGCTTAACCATCTTCATACCTAAAGCTCCATCACTACCCATTCCTGTTAGAAGCACTCCTACATTTTTGGATTTGAAAACCTCCGCAGCAGTCATCATCATCGGATCAACAGCAGGTTTAACACCATGTATAGGCGGAGACTCGTCTAAATGAACCCTCTTGTCACTACCAACAATCATATGGTAGCCGCCAGGGGCAATTAACGCCTTCCCAGGCTGTATACGATCGCCTTCCTCCGCCTCCTTAACTTCAAATTTACAATATCTATTCAACCTCTCAGCGAAAGATCTCGTGAAGCCCGGCGGCATATGCTGCACAATCAGAATTGGAGGTGCAGCTTCAGGCAGGCATGAAAGTATCTTTTCTATTGCAGGTGGCCCCCCAGTGGAGGCACCAATCAAAACCACTCTATCGATTTTACATGAGGATATTTCTAAAGGCAAGATTGGTTTATGCCTTATTAGTTTAGCTCTCGCAGCGGTTTTTACTTTTGTAATAAGCTCACCACGTACCTTTTCAATATCTAGGGATATTTCCCCAGACGGCTTTGCGATATAATCCACCGCCCCATATTCCAACGCCTTTAAGGTAGCTTCAGCACCCTCCTTTGTTAAGTTGCTTAACATGACAACAGGCAGTGGATGTTCACTCATAATACGTTTAAGGGTTTCAAGACCATCCATTTTTGGCATATTCACATCAAGAGTTACAACATCCGGGGAAAGCTCACGGATTTTTTCTAAAGCGTCGACGCCATTCACCGCTGTACCTACAACAGTTACTTCAGGATCTGAATTCAGGAGGTCTTTTATCATTTTTCGCATTAATGCAGAATCATCAACGATAAGGACACGGATCAGATAAGATCACCTGAGAAAAGAGAGAAAATAGGTTACGCAATCATGATGAATTGAAAATTGTTATTTCGATATCACGCTTGCCTCTTGGGCATTTAAGGACTGTGATATCTCCATCGCTACCTCTCTAGGATTTAGCGATATTATCTTGGCAATATCTAGTATTATTATTAATTTCTCAGCCATTTTTCCTATGCCTATAACGCAGTCTTTCAGTGTTGTCGCAACATCTACGTGACGCTCTATATCCCTCCAAGGGATCGTAGATACCTCGGTCACTGAATCTACAACAACCCCAACAGCATAGTCGCCCATCTCGATAATTATTATCTTCTCGCTTCCATCTTCTTTTGAGGGAAGACCTAAACGTTTCCGTAAGTCTATTATTGTAACTATCTGCCCCCTCAGATTTGTAACTCCTCTGACATATGGAGGGGCGCCGGGAACTGGTGTAACTGCTTGCATATCCCGTACTTCTCTAACCTGGTCAACGGGAACACCATAATTTATGTTTCCCATAGTGAAGTTTACAATTTGCAAGTATTCATCCTTCGTCATACATTAATCACCTCGGGTTTTGGATAATTAGACATCATATCCTTAATCTTCTGAATTTCGTACAATATCTTTTCAATAAAGTCACGTGTTCTAAGACTCTCTTCCTTAAGTTTATGGGCGATTGTAGCAAATTGATCAGAAGTGGCCGTCTGTTCCTCTATGCTTGCTGCAGACTGCTCAGCAGCTGCAGCTGACTGCTCAGAGAAGCTTGCAACTTGCTGTATAACATTGTTAACTTCATCTAAGGATTTCACAGCTTCATCAACCTTTTCCTTAAGATCTTTCGTAATGTCAAGCATTCTCGTCATTGCCTCAGCTATTTCCTGCGAGCTTTTTAGAGCACTATGTACTATTGATCCGCTTCTCTCGGCAACTTCACCTGCTTTTTCAGCAATTTCCATCGCTTTTACTCCAGTTTTAGTTACACTTTCAATAGATGATACAGCGGTTTTAGCAGCGGAACGTGTTTGCTCGGCAAGTTGCTTAACAGCGTCGGCTACTACGGCGAAGCCTCGACCAGCCTCACCAGCCCTAGCAGCCTCAATAGCAGCATTCAAAGCAAGCATATTAACTTGACCCGCTATTTCAGATATCTCATTAGCAAGCCCAGCTACGTTTTTTACGGCGGCTGTAACATCATTTATGGTTTTGACAACACTTATTGTGGAGGATTTAATGTCATCCAATGCTCCAAGAGCTTGAGAGCCACTTTCACCCACTATTAATGCTAGCTTGCTTGCGCTTTCAACTATTTTTGCCAAGTCACTTGAAACCTTGTTTACATCATTAATTATTGAAGCTAGAACCTCAACTGTACGTGCAGCGCTTTGAGATAATTTGGATAAATTTTGAGCACCTTCTGCAACGTTAAGGGAAGCCGATATTATTTGTTGCATGCTCTTGCCCAATTTTTCAGTCGCTTTAGAAAGTTCATCACCGAGAGCGCCTATGTCATCTGAGGTTTTTAATAAATCACTTGTAATCTTAGCCACATGTTCCAAAGCTTGTAAAATCGAGGATAGAAGTTCACCTTCACTAGTTAATACAGATGGCGTAAGAGTAACGCAGGAAACCTCTGCCATCGAAAATGCCTCCAGTCTCAACATTGCATGTTTATTGCCTGAAAACTATTAGTTTGTGTGCATAGGCCGAGATAACACACAGAAATCACCAGGCGACAATTATATGAACTTTTTAGCCTTATCGATAAGTATCTGGCTCAACTCCCTGCTTGGAAAAACTATTAGTATACAACTAGCATCTCCACTCTTCCTTTTAAATTGAGCTTCAAATATTAAACTTAAATTTGATAACATAGCTTGTTTCACTAGGAAATGATCCAATATAGCGTCAAATGTATCTACAACCCTCTGCGGAGTTGTTGGAACTAAAGTTACTCCTGCGAAATCTGCAATCGCGCTTAAAAATGACCCTATCAAAATGTTTCCAAGCTCAACTATGGCAGAAGCCCCCATCTCAGGATCAACTTCATCGGGAGATGAAGCCATTGTCATAAGTGCAGCAAGCTTTCTCTCCTCTTCCACATCGAAAAGGAGCAAAATGTCACAGTCATAGTCGCCGTTTAATTGCATGTATATAGCCGTAGCTGGTTGATCATGCATATTATAACATTTCAACACCATATGAGGTGGAATGGCGTAAATCCTTGGGATATCTATCGAAACAGGTTCCTGTAAAATTTCAGACATAGCTGTGGCAGCATGCCCAGCACCTATACTGCCTAATTCACGAAGAACATCTAAGTCAAAGTATTCATAATCCTGACGATGGTCATCACCTAACAAAACACCATCAACTTTCGAATTTTTAATTAAGCCACCATTTACATCATTAAGATTCATAATTTTCTCTCTCCCCCCTTTATAGTACGCACAACTACAACCCCTGTTGAAGCATTAAAAAGGACCCTCCTACCACAGTTCCCACCAGTGTCCTCAGCAACTAAAGGAACATAGCACTCCAAAAGAGCTTTTTTAACGGCTTCAACGTTCTTTTGCCCTATGTTTATCAGATGACACTTAACATCAGAAAACATGCTTGCTCCACCAGCTATTTTCGCGACAAGAGAGCAACTCTCACCCCCCAGTTTCCTTACAGCCGCCACTAAAGCAGGCACAGCAGTATCGGCATACTTATATGGATGAGAATTAGCATCACCATTCCATTTAGGAAGCATCACATGAGCCATTCCACCACAACGGTTTACCGTATCATAAACACAGACAGCTACACATGAACCCACATTAGTCACAAGCCAAAGTGGCCTTTTCTCAACTCTCGCCTCAGCTATGTCAACACGGAGTTCTTCAATAGCCAAGTTCTGATCCATTCTATAGTTCATACTTGTGGAAGTTATTATTGGAGTGAAGAAGGATTGCTTCACAGGAAGGTTTTGGGCAAATAAGTCCATTAAGTTATCACCTACATTAGGGTCAAAAATATTTGAAACACCACCAATTGATGCAACAACCAAGGGATTCAACCCCACTTATTTAGAACTTCCATCACCTTCTGGGGTTGGAACGGTTTAACTATGAAATCCTTGGCTCCTGATTTCAAGGCTTCAGCAACGAGAGCTTGCTGCCCCATAGAGCTACACATAATAACTTTAGCTGATGGATCCATAGCTACAATTTTCTTCAATGCCTCTATTCCATCCTTAGCTTTGCTGCCAGCAGGCATTACTATGTCAAGAAGAACTATGTCCGGTTTACATTGCTGATATTTTTCTATGGCTTCATCACCATTCACAGCTTCAGCAACAACTTCATGTCCACATTGCAAAACTATTTTCTTGAGAACGGCCCTCATAAAGGCAGCATCATCAACAATCATTACCGTCGCCATAGTCGGCACCGTCTGATTTTTGAATTTAACTTTAAAAATAAAAATCTTGTGTCTCACTATACCATATTTATGCGCATGCTTTGAGAGAAAGTCTCTCCTGGTTTCTTTCAGCATTTCTTTTGCTGATTAATTTAGGAATATCTAGAACTAGAACCACTTGCCCATCTCCAAGGATTGTAGCCCCGCTGAATTCCTTTAGACATGACAGTGTCGAATCTAATGGCTTTATTAAGATCTCTTGAAGGCGCAACACAGAGTCAACAACTAATCCATAACAGCGACCTTCATTATCAGCGTTTGTTACTATAACCTCATGGTGATTCTGTGCTTCACCGCTATTGAGATTCAGCAAACTGCTTAACCTTAATAGGGGGATTACGTGACCCCTAACCTCAATCACCTCCATCGTGCCGAGAGATTTTATGTCACTTGCATCTATACGAATGACCTCAGATACCTGTGAGGAAGGAATCGCGAAAATTTGACCAGCTACATTGACTAACAGCGACTTTATAATTGCCACTGTGAGAGGCAGTTTTAGAGTTACTTTTGTTCCTTTTCCAACCTCAGTTTTTAGCGAAACAAAACCTCCTAAAGATTCTATTTTAGTTTTAACCACGTCCATACCCACGCCTCTTCCACTAGTTTCAGTAACCTGTTTGGCCGTCGAGAAACCTGGTATGAAAACAAGGTTTATTAGTTGCTCGCGACTCATTTTACTTACTTCATCAAGGGAGAGAAAACCCCTTTCAACAGCTGTTCTCTTTATTTTTTCAGGATCAATACCTGCACCATCATCCTCAACCTCAATGAGAACGTGATCGCCTTCCCTACGGGCTACAAGTCTTATGAGGCCGACGGGATTTTTTCCATATTTTATACGTTCCTCAGGGGGCTCTATTCCATGGTCTATACAGTTTCTAATCAAATGAACTAAAGGCTCACCAATTTCGTCAAGCACGGTACGGTCCACTTCAATTTCTCGGCCTTCCATCAATAATTCAACTTTTTTGTTCTTCTTTAGCGATAAATCTCTCACAAGCCTTGGAAATCTATCGAAAATCTGACTCACTGGAACCATACGGATCCTTGTAACTAGATCTTGAAGCTCGGTAACAAGGCGGTCTATGCTTCCTGCAACACGTTTTAAATATTCCTGATTGCTAGAGGAAATAGCCTGTAATAGAGCTATCTTGTTTATCACGAGTTCTCCAACAAGGTTCATTAATTTGTCTAAGTGCTTAAAATGTATTCGGACTGTCTGCGAAATCCGTGTGTCAAACATTGGCTTATAAGAGTCCTCACGCTGCTCACACGCTCTACCGTGATTGGTGAATTCTTCCGCATTTCTGACCTGCATTATGCTAACTGATTCAACTTCACATATTGATTCAACGCATTTTCGAAGGTCAATGTCACCTACGTTACTTCGAATTAAAATCCTAATTTCATGGCCTACATTATCTCTCTCAATATC
>JAGTRA010000034.1:8573-9633 GCA_018396935.1 Candidatus Bathyarchaeota archaeon | reverse complement strand
ATGTTTATGTTATAGGTGCTACAAATAAGCCTTGGGACTTAGATTGGGCTTTCATAAGGCGTTTTCAGAAGAGGATTCTCGTTCCTCTTCCTGACTTCAATGCTCGCCTCATGATGTTTAAGCATTATACACGTAACTTGGTGCTTGATAAGGATGTAGATCTTCATGAGTTAGCTAGACTTTCTGAGGGTTTCTCAGGAAGTGATATAAAGGACATTTGCCAGTCTGCTCATCTTAAAGTAATAGGCGAGTTTTTTGAGTCTGGCCAAGCTGCTAATAAACATGCTAAACCGAGACCTTTAAGAATGAGTGATTTCAGACAAATCCTTGAGGAAAGAAAACCAAGCGTTTCTATTGAGATGCTCTCCCTCTACAATAGGTGGTTTGAAGCGTTTAAAGCTTTATAGGTTCTTTATTTTCCTTGCATAATTCCTCTTCAAATATCTTCTTAAGCTTATCCACCTCGACATTTAGTGTTCTTGCGATTATTTTTATCCACCTGATATAGCTTCTGAAGATCTTCTCCAATATTTCAGCCTTTTCTTCATCTCTGAGGTCTTTTTCTTCAGCGAGAAGTAAGGCAAACCATTTACCCAAATCTGAAAGTCTATAAACCTTAATCCAAACGGATCTTCCATTTTTTTCAGTTTTCTCCATGTCTTCTGCTAATACTCCAAGTTTTGTTAAGTTTTTCAAAGCTTCAATTATTGTCTTGTTTGAATATGGTAGATTTTCAATGAGATCTTTCTGACATATCTTATTAGTGATTCCAATCTTAAGGGAAAATTTTAAGATGTCAGTTGAGGCTTTCGAGCCGAAAATTGCCTCTAATATTCTATGTTTTTGTTCAGCAGGTAGGAAAACCACGTAGGGGTGGTATTCTTGGCGCCTCATATTTACCATTATAGAAGCTTTACATAGAATTAAATCTTAAAGGTTGTCATAACTAGGCGTTAAGCTTTTTAAACCCTCAGCTAAATTCAAGGCAGTGGACGTAAATGTATAAGACAAAATGGATACCCATGGACGGTGATACCTTCATAACTAAGGAAGACTTTGT
>JAGTRA010000034.1:5767-8563 GCA_018396935.1 Candidatus Bathyarchaeota archaeon | reverse complement strand
TATGAACATCCAGCAGGCAGGGTTTTCGCTTTTCTAAAATATATCCCCGCAAGATATAAAGCACTCTTCAACGTTAAAATGCTTGAGAGAACTTGGCGCTATGGTAATGTAGAGCTCTTCAGGGCTGAGAAGCTCTATACAGCTAAGAATTATCAATCATTCATTGAAGTTTTTAAGAAGAATTTCCCGGAATATGTTTACTTCTGCCCGTATAGGCAGAAGGAAGTTATAAGTGTACCGATAGACTGCATATCTGCTGTTTATGTTCCGAGAGAAGCACTTCAGTTGCTTCTTAAAACTGAAAAGCTAGATGATCTCCAATGCATAACTTTGGAGTTTATAAGGCTTATCTCAGAGTTTTCAAATGTGCCGATTGAAAATTTTGGCGTCCACGGCTCGCTGGCTCTAAACATGCATAGTGAAAAATCAGATATTGATGTAGTTGTGTATGGGGGGCAAAACTTTAGAAAGGTTGAGGCAGCTATATCTGAGCTTGTTAAAAGAGGCGTCCTAAGCTACGTGTTCAATAATCGTTTGGATGTCGCGAGACGATTTAAAGGACGTTTTAGAGATAGGATCTTTATGTACACTGCCGCACGTTCCCCTGAAGAAGTGAAAACTAAATATGGCGAATATCGATTTTCGCCTCTCTTCCATGTCAAATTCCGCTGTAAAGTAAGTAATGATGCTGAGAGTATTTTTAGACCTGCTATTTATGGAATTGAAGATTACCGCCCTATCGATCCACGCTTCGCTCTTCCGTCACATATGGTGCCCCAAACTGTAGTTTCAATGATAGGTTGCTATAGGAATGTAGCTAGGAATGGCGATGAGATAGAAGTTTCCGGAATGCTTGAACGTGTAGAGAAGATAAATACAGGTGAGACTTATTATCAGGTTGTTGTTGGATCCGCTGAAAACGAGGAAGAGTATATTTGCCCCATTTAGCGCTTAGAGATCGTGATGCCATAGTAACTCCTGAAGGCTTAATCTTCCGAGTTTTTGGATATACTCATCCACCTGACGGGTTTATATGCGACCTCGAGTATGCGCCCGAGCAACTCTTTAAATCGAATAATCCAAAAGCGCCGAGGCTTGGGGGATTTTATAAGTTCTATGAGGATGAAGCTTGGGCTTTTCTTAAGGAGAAATTCCCGAAATACTTCATATTCCATAAACCGCTTGGTCTTAAGGTGATAGGCGTACGCCACCAATATATCGCTGAAGTTAGGCGACCCCACGAATCTTTACGGCAGATCCTATCTAAGCCTATGAAAGACAAACTAATTAGGGCACTACATGAAGTTTTAGACATGACTGTATATTCAGCCGGGGTACCAATTGAGGAAATCGGCGTTTTTGGCTCATTGCTCCACGGTTTTTATCACCATGATTTCTCTGACATAGATCTGATAGTTTATGGCAGAGACAATCTCCAACGAATAAGATGCCTACTACAGGAGCTTTACATGGATAAAACTTCAGGTTTTTATAACGAGTTCTGCGACGATTCTCCAGTCAGAGGAAAAACTTGGCGTTACAAAAATCTAAGCGTAGAAGAATTTGTATGGCATCAAAGGCGTAAACTAATTTACGGAGTCTTCGTGGATAAACTTTCAAATAGGCATATAAAAGTGGAATTTGAACCTGTTAAGAAGTGGAGTGAAATCTATAACGAGTATGGCGAAATCAGAAAGGTAATGCGTGAAGGCTGGATTAAAGCACTATTAAGAGTTAAAGATGATTCAGACGCACCATTCCTCCCTTCTATATACGCCGTTGAACCTATCAAAATAATTGAAGGACCATCTGTTACAGATCTGAAACGCGTAGTTTCATTTCTTGAGGAATATCGAATGCAGGCTTGGAAGGGTGAAGTAATATACGTGGAGGGAAACTTAGAGTTTGTAGAGACATCGTGTGGAAGTTTTCACCAAATAACAATAACGTATGGGCCAAGATATTATGAGCAAGTCGTTAAGGTTGCTAATAATGAAGTTTATTAAGTTATTCTGATTATGACTTTAAGATCATATAGTCTTTTGGAGTATTTCCAATAATTAGCCTATAGTACTCCTCCTTTGTTCTAAGGTTTTTTACATGTTCAATTTTACCTTGTGCTAGGATTTGCTCGTTTTTCCTTGCTTGCTCACAGAATCTTCCTCTAAAAGAAACTATCTCCAATATTGGCTGGAGCTTAGGGCCCTCCAAAACTTTTGGATCCTCAATTTTGTAGGCGCATGGGGTGAATATAGCTTCAGAGTCATCGGTTACAACAGCTTCAACTCTCGCATAGCCTACATTACGGTATTGGGTATCTCCGTATTTCTCAACTATTTCGCTCGGTTTCTTCACGAAGCGGATAAAGTAATCTCTATTCATGAATTTTCCCTGAAAAACCTTTCTAGATTCAGTAACTATAAAATCTTTAAAGCTCATTTGGGTATCTTTTGAACGAAAATTAAAAAGTTCTCGTAAATCTTCTATGCTATAGGGCTTGAAGGGTGTGTCACCCTCCTCAAGCAGTCTGCGTAGAGTTGAATGCACTTTTAGGCAATTTTCAGAACCAAAGACGATGGGGTCAATGTCTGAGCTCTCGTTATATGTGCCAGCTAGTATCGAGCCTGAAATCCCTAAGCTGCTCCATGGCACATTTGACTCCATTTTTAGAGTTTTAAGACATTCAAGTGCTTCCTTCTCTATTTTCTTCAGTGTAGATTTTTTCTTAAGTTTCCTAAGCCCCTCTATAGGGTTATAGACACGCTTTATCCTCTCAACAGGGACCTCACATAACTT
>JAGTRA010000034.1:1548-5757 GCA_018396935.1 Candidatus Bathyarchaeota archaeon | reverse complement strand
ATGTACTCGGGGCAATTCTTTGCGAGGAATTCAAACCGTTCATTAAGGCTATAGATCTTTCTATAAGGAGTTTTTCTTCTAAAACGTGGACCTTGAGGAGATGGAATAAAACGGGGGAATGCTATAACTTTATCTGGAGGATGCACTAATCCCTTGACGTCGAATATTATTGTTTCTACAGATTCTATCAGATACCCTTCAACAGGCTTTACCAATGCTGACACACGTATTAATTACTTCCAGTCTATTTATTGGTCTTTTCTATAGGTAATTCCGGCGCTGCGAAGAGTTGGAATGAGCGCTGCTGCTATTATAGTAGCTATCGCAGTGAATAATGTTCTCTCTACAGCCGATATGGGTAGCACGCTCATAAAGATGCCTGCTATTACCTCGCTAGGCGCCCCCTTCAAAGCTGGAACTACGATGTCTACCATGCCGAGGAATATTAGGTTACCAAGCATGTGATCTGCAATTATGCCGCAATAGCATGCTAGCGCTATGGCCGTCATAAAACCCAGTTTAACCCAGCTGAATATGCCATAAATTGTTGAGAGGGCTCCTATTATTAGTAGAGTGTATGCCGAGAAGGATAATAGCGAAGTTGTTAATGTAGATTCACCTAAGACTTTTACTAGAGTCCCATATCTGAAGTATATAACTGATCCGGCAAAAAGCAGAATTATGCCGAGAGCGATGTATCGCATGTTTAATTTTATACTTGCTCTGTCCTCTTCGTATGTTTTGCCTTCAGCCACTCTATCAGCTATCCATCCTCTAGTTGAGATAATTATTAGCAAACCAGTAATGTGAAGGATGGGGTAGAACGGAGCCTTTCTGCCAACTTCTGTAGAGTACCATCCTAAAAGCAATAGCCCTATTACAGCTGTTGCAATAATCCATCCATATTTTTTCTTGTTTTTATCCGTCAACATTCCGGTCACGAATGCTGATATTCCTGTGCAAAAGGATGTCAATACTGTGAATAGGCTTCCAGCAGCCGCCAAACCGCCTATTACAGCTGCTGCAAATCCAAGGTATGGACCTATAACAATGCCATAAATGGGCGCTAACGAAACGTCCCAACTTATCTTTGACCCCTCAGCACCTATTATCGGGATCCCTGGTATGAACTTACACGCTATCCATGAGAGAGCTGCAAAAATGGCTACTACCGCTATTTCCCGAGCAGATATTTTCAAACATCACCACCTTATGTAAATTTTTAAATTGCTATGTATTTTCTTACACTACATTAATAAAATTTACTATCATTGATGTAATTCACGTTTGAAAAATATTTGCCTTAAATTCATGAAAGCTTATTTCCTATTTTATGTTATTTCAATCCTGTGTACTTTTTTACACAACATTAATAAGGTCAATAATGTCTGTAATATGCTGAGCAGTGATGAGAGCTAGGGTTCCATATATCGCTGATAAGGCCACTTACATAGGTCAGTGTCTTGAGTTAGCAATTCTTTTGGAAGTAAGCTCTGACAAGCCTGGGAATGTTAACTTTGTAACAGGCTTCAATGGTACGAATCATCTGCATTTTTTGGCTTCAGCCGTCGCAGCTGGCCCCTACTTTAAGAAAGCTGCTGAACGTGGGATAGCCATTTCAGAGGGTCGTCTTGACTTATCAGGAATAGGATTGGGTCAAATAATCCGTGATTGCATTTCTGAAATTAGTTTTTGGCAGAGTGGAGGTAACACATTGTTAGGGACAATTCTCTTATTGTCCCCTATCGCCGTTGCTGCAGGCATGACACCTATGAACGGGGGCTCCTTCAATCTCCAGAGCTTAAGGCAAAATATCCGAAAAGTTGTGAGATCAACTACTCCGGAGGATGCTGTAGCTGTTTATGATGCTATAAAAATTGCTAAACCCGGTGGTTTGGGTAAAGCTCCTGATTTAGATGTTAATGATCCATCATCAATCGAGCGTATCATTAAAGAGCAGATTTCGCTGATTAAAGTTTTCGAGATAGCCTCTAATTATGATCTCATTTGTTATGAGTGGGTTAATGACTATACTGTAACCTTTGACTTTGCCTATCCAAGCCTCATGATGGAAATGAATATGGTGGGTGACATGAACAAGGCAGTAATTCACACATTTCTGAGAGTATTAGCTAAACATCCAGACACTTTTATAGCCAGAAAGGCTGGTGTTCAGCGGGCAAAGGAGGTGTCAGCCATGGCCATTGAAGTCTTAAAACTTGGTGGCTTGAATACTCAGGAGGGAAAAGCTAAGCTCCAGGAAATGGATGCCATGTTGAGGCGTGAAAGTAGCCTATTAAATCCTGGAACAACCGCTGACATAATTGCAGCAGCCCTCGCATTGTTGATCTTATCAGGCTATAAACCATAAAGCCTACCGCTGAGGAAGGCCGAGTTCAAGATGGATTAATCGCGTTTTTCGAAAGATAAATTAATTAGGTTTGAAGTTATCGTATGAGTTCTAATAAACTGGGTGAGCTTTAAAGGCGTGTTTAAGTAGAGGTTTGGCTGATGGTTAATAAATCCAAACTAAAAGTGACCTTGATAACCGGACGTACAATAGAGCAAGGCGTTAGCAAAGAACACGGCAAATCTTCTATAGAATACATGGAGAGCGTAGCCGTATGCTATATGGACCCTCAAGATTTAAAGAAGCTTGGCATTAAAGATGGCACTAACGTGGAGGTTTCTACGAATTTCGGGTCAGTTGTTGTAAAAGCTGTCAAATCAATGAGGACTCCACATCCTGGAGTTATTTTCATACCGTACGGACCGTGGGCTAATGCTATAGTTGACCCTGAAACCCATGGCTTGGGAATGCCCTCATTTAAGGGCATCCCCGCTGAGGTAACTCCTGCTCCTGACAAGCCTATATTAACTCTTAATGAACTTCTTAAAGCACAATTTGGGAAGTGTTCAAATGAAAGTTGTTAAAGCTGTGACATGTCCTGTTTGTGGCTGCCTCTGTGATGATATAGAGTTAACTATCGATAACGGAAGAGTCGTGAAGGTGAAAAATGGCTGCGCTATGTGCGAAGCTAAGTTCTTGGGATATTGCTGTGAGCATAGAGTTTTGAAACCGATGGTGAGGAAGAACGGCCAACTGGTTGAGGTTTCCTTGGAGGAAGCCATACGTAAGGCGGCTGAAATACTAGCAAATGCAAGCTACCCAATTTTATATGGCTGGAGCAACACTAGCTGCGAAGCTACCAGCGTTGGCATTGAGCTCGCTGAGGAGGTAGGCGGCGTTATTGATAATACGTCAGTGGTGTGCCACGGCCCATCCATATTAAGCGTTCAAGAAGTCGGGATTCCATCATGCACCCTTGGTCAGGTTAGGCATAGAGCCGACTTAATAATATATTGGGGATGTAACCCATGGAGTGCTCACCCGAGGCATATGGAGCGCTATACAGCTTTCCCAAAAGGTAGGTTTAGGGAGAGTGCTTGGAGAAGCTACATAGCTAAAACTAGATCTTTGATAGGTTTAAAGAAGATTAAAAGTGCCATTAGAAGAGTTTTAATGAAAAAGCCGCCAGAAATCCCTGAGTATTTTGAAACTAAGCCATATACGTCCCTTGGAAAAAAAGAACGTAAGGTTATAGTGATAGATGTTAGACGGACGCGATCAGCGGATATAGCTGATTACTTCATACAAGTTGAGCCAGGTAAAGATTATGAGCTTTTTCAAGCCTTTAGAGCTTTGGTGCGCGATCAAGAAATTGAGGTAGATAAGGTCGCAGGAGTTCCAGTTGAATATCTTGAGGAAGTAGCTGATGCTATGGTAAGTTGCGAATTTGGTGCTATATTTTTTGGTTTAGGATTAACCATGAGCGGCGCTAAATGGAAAAATGTTGACGCCGCTATTCGCCTTGTACGTGATTTAAACATGAGGACAAAGTTCATAATCATGCCTATGCGAGGTCACTACAACGTTACTGGCGCTAATGTAGTGTCAACATGGCAGACTGGATATCCCTTTGCCGTAGACTTCTCTCTCGGTTATCCGAGATATAACCCTGGTGAAACTTCTGTCACGGATATCCTCATGAGAGGTGACTCAGACGCTGCCCTTGTAATAGCCTCAGATCCTGTTGCAACATTTCCAAAGAAGGCTGTTGAACATCTTGTCAAGACTCCATTGATAGTTATAGATCCACATATGAACGCCACAGCTCAGATGGCTGATGTACTGATACCATCAGCTTT
>JAGTRA010000034.1:0-1538 GCA_018396935.1 Candidatus Bathyarchaeota archaeon | reverse complement strand
TATCGAATGGATCATGTTCCAATACCACTTAAGAAAGTTGTTGACCCGCCGCCCGGAATCTTGCCCGATGAAGAAATCCTTAGGATGATCTTAAAGGAGGTTAGGAGAATAAAGGCTGAAAAGAAGGAGGCTGCATGAAATGGAGCTCTTGATAAAGAACGGGTATGTTTTCGATCCTATAAATGGGATAAATGGCGAGAAAATGGATATTGCTGTCAAAGATGGCAAAATAGTGGAGGAGGTCAATGAGCACAGGGCTAAGGTAATTGATGCAACAGGTATGACGGTAATGCCCGGCGGAATAGATATCCACAGCCATATCGCAGGTGGCAAAGTTAACGCTGGGCGATTACTTAGACCAGAAGATCACTTCAAGGATGTGGAAAGAAAAACTGCCATAACAAGGTCTGGAGTGGGCTACTCTATTCCATCTACCTTCACGACGGGTTACCGATATGCTAGGATGGGCTGGACTACTGTTATGGATCCAGCTATGCCGCCTCTAGAGGCAAAGCATACTCATGAAGAATTAAGCGACACCCCTATAATCGATAAAGCTAGCTATCCACTCCTGGGCGACTGGTGGTTTGTCTTAGAATATCTAAGAGATGGAAACATAGAGGAATGCGCCCGTCATGTAGCTTGGATGATTAAAGTAACAAAAGGATATGCTATAAAGCTTGTTAATCCCGGAGGCTTAGAGACTTGGGGTTTCGGCCGTAATGTAAAAAGTATAGACGACCCAGTGCCATATTTTAACGTAACCCCAAGGGAGATAATACGAGGCCTCTGTAGGGTAAATAAGCTCCTCCACTTACCTCACACTATTCATGTCCACACAAATAATCTTGGGGTTCCTGGAAACTATCAGACAACATTAGACACTATGAAATGCGTAGAAGACCTTGCCGAGGATAATAAACCAGTAATACACATTACGCATGTTCAATTCTGCGCCTTTAAGGGTGAGGATTGGAGAACTCTACATTCAGGAGCTGAAGATATAGCTAAATACATTAACAGTCACAATCACGTTACTATCGATATGGGTCAAGTAGTTTTCACAGATACGACAACTATGACAGCTGACGGCCCATTTCAATTTACCCTATACATGCTTAGTGGAAATAAATGGGTGAATCATGACGTAGAAACTGAGACAAGCTCAGGTATAGTTCCATTCCATTATAAACCGAAAAATGCTGTTCACGCAACACAATGGAGCATTGGGCTTGAGCTCGCGTTACTTATAAAGGATCCATGGAAAGTTATGGTGACTACGGATCATCCAAATGCTGGCCCCTTTATTGCCTATCCCAAGATAATATCCTGGCTCATGAGTCGAAAGGCTCGTGAAGCGACTATGAAGAAAATAAGTGAAAAGGCTAAAAAGCGCAGTTTACTTCCATCTATTGATCGAGAACTATCCCTATATGAAATCGCAGTACTCACCAGGGCAGCTCAAGCTAAAGCCCTAGGCTTAGAAAATAAAGGCCACCTAGGAGTAGGGGCTGATGCAGATATAGCCATATACAACA
>JAGTRA010000033.1:3693-9687 GCA_018396935.1 Candidatus Bathyarchaeota archaeon | reverse complement strand
CAGCTACTTTCTCACTTTCTTTTGGATCTGTGTATATCGCCATGATGGCGGTCACATATTTTGCTCCAGCTTTTTCGTAATCTATCAACGCTGTATAGCCTTTGATAACGCCCTGAGCCTCAAGCTTCCTTATTCTATCATAAACCGTGGAGTGAGCAACCCCTAGGCGTTGACCAATTACCGTATAAGTTTGCCTTGCATCCTCCTGCAGAGCCTTAAGTATTCTAATGTCAAGATCATCCAGACTTAAAGAGTTATTTCGAACCTTCAAAGGCGACCCAATCCGATGATTTAAAGAATAGCTACTTTGAATTAAGAATTAAGAGATATATTATTTATTTACGGAAAAATGTGGAAACAAAGATGTTCAAAAACGGAAAATATCCAACATATTTAACATAAAAGTGAAATTTATATCAAAAACCAGCGATAGATCTACATATTGATTGAAAAAATGTAGAAGTGTCCATTTTTTTCCTTCAAAAATTCAATTTATAATTTAATTAACACACATTTTTGCATTTAACAAAGCAAATAAGCTTAAATCAAACGCTATTACACCGTAACTTAGAAGAGGGTTTAGGGCGTATTATATGAGGGAAATGAAAACTTTTAAGGCAATAAGTCTCATAGAAAGGTTTAAAAAGGTTTGCAAGTCATACGGCTGGAAAACTTCTGAGAGTGAGGATTGGATAGCCGTTGGCGATGAATTTCACAGTTTTCTCATAACAAGATGCATTCATCCATCATCTTTCAGGGCAATAGTTGCGAATAGAAAATGTATAGTTAGAGAAGGCCCTACTTATCGAGTTGTAGATGCAGCTTATTCAGCATGGCTATTTTCAGAAAGCCCCCAGCTAGAAATATATCAAGTGATATTTGAAAAGCCGGAGCTTTCAAAAAAGGTAGCAATATACAACTTAAGCCCCCTTTTTGAGGGGGAGAAACTTTGCATAAAACTTAACAGGACAGACAGTTTAGTATTTGAGGAGTTTGAGAGATTCATTAAAAGGGAGTTTAAAGTCCGCTTAAGAGGATATTCCATCAATAGACATAAGCCAGAAAGTGTAACAGCAACTGTTAAGTGAATGTATTCAAATTGTTGATAAGTTAGGAAGGCTAAGTATACCGTCGTGGGAATTATGTCAGAAGATGCAGAAGAAGTGAAGAGACTTCTGGCTATAAAAAGGAAGATGGAAAAACGTGTTGAGGATTTAAAAGCCGAATTAGAGGAGGCACAAAGTATATTGGAGGTTATAAACAGCCTCATACTTTCAAAAGGATTTAAGCGCGCAGATACTATAGCGAAAACACCACCGGTTACGCCTGAGACTCCTGAGAAGTTTAAGGAAGTCATACAGCTAAACACGATTTCTGGTGAACCTTTGGCTAGAATCTATGTTGGTGAAAGTAAGCTTAAAGTTGTACTTGATAAAAAGCTGGATCCTAGCACACCACCATTCAAGCAGTTTCTCATTGAGAGAGTTCTGGAGAAAATGCATGAGAAAGACTTAAAGCTTGTGGAGGCTGGGCAGCTTAAGCCTAGTGAAGTTTTCAGCTATGAAATTATTAATGACGGCAACCTCGTTAGTGAAATAATCATTAAAAACTTTAATGAGGAAAGGTTAAGAGATCTTAAGTCCAGCATTCGTTGGACCCTTGAGAAGATGTATGAGAAAACCAAGGGTAAGGGCGCCCTAGAAACCTAATGGTGAAAGGTGGTTTACTTCACATATTTGTTGATATAAGCTTCTATTCGGCTTTTCGGCACTAAACCTATAATCCTATCGACTTCCACTCCATTTTTGAATATTATCAATGTTGGGATGCTATATATTTGAAATTTGCTTGCAGTGATGGGGTTTTCATCCACATTAATTTTACCAACAAGCACTTTACCAGCGTATTCTCTAGCTATTTCCTCGATTACGGGTGCGAGCATCCTACAGGGCATACACCACTCAGCCCAAAAGTCTATTAGCACTATAGGATTACTGTGGATAACATCATCAAAGTTTAAATCAGTAACATGTATAACCTCTGAGGGCATTCTCCCACTCAACTTTACGTAACTTTTTAGCTACCCCTTTTTAAAGGTGTTTAAGCGCTATATCTTTTTCGTTAATTTTACAAGCGACCCCATCACAGGCTACGCTCAAGCATTTCTCTAAACTTTTTATATGCTTCAACTGGATTGTTAATTCCTTGAGATATCTTTTCAAATGGGCAAATATCCATACCATCTGGGCTGAGTATATTGTCAACTATATGCTCCCACGTGTAGTATATGCCGGATTGCTCAAGAACTTCTTTACCTTCACGGCTTAAAGTTAAAGCGTAAAGAGAGCCCACACCCGCATAGAGACATAATAAAGCTATAGCCCTTCCAACAATTCTATCAGCAACAGTTGTTCCCTTAAGGCTTGGACCTAAGCTGTCTATGGCTTCTATAAAGCCTAAAATTCCACGGCGCCTACTCTCAAAAATTATCCTACCTTCTTTAACTATTACAAGGTTTAAGTTGCTGCTTAACAGCTTCGCCTTAGCTACTTCAAGATCATTTAATTTTTCCATGTTAAGCGTTACACTAAAAAGTTATTAGTGGAGATACTTAAAATTAGTTGTGATTATTATGGGTGGAATCGTTAGAGTTAGCGTAACTCTCCCTGAGGATTTATTGAAAGAGTTTGACGAAGTTATTAATAGGATGGGTTATGGAAACCGTTCTAAAGCTGTTCAAGATGCTGTCAGACTCTTTATCTCAGAGCGAAAGTGGCTTCAAGAGGAGAGCGGAATACAAGCTGGGGTTTTAATGCTCCTTTACGATCATGAGGTTAGAGGGGTTGAGGATACTTTAACAGACATACAACATAATTATGCAGATATTATATCCTCAACAATGCATATACATCTAACCGAGAGAGACTGCCTAGAGGCCATAGCTGTTAAGGGAGAAGCTGAAAAGATAAGGCGGCTAAGCGATGAGCTTTCATCAAAGAGGGGAGTTAAACTTCTTAAAACAGTAATAGTTTCCATTTAAGTTCCATCAAACTACCTTGAGCTCCGCCGAAAATGGGCTCAACAACTTATATAAGTAGTCTAGTTTATGAAGATTAGAGGGAAAACAGTTTTGCCCCTCGATGAGCTCCTAACCTATGCCTTAGTAATCCTAGGAGTCGCTATCGCGTGTATAATAATGCTCTACGCTATATCTAGGAGGGGAGGGAGGGGGACTGAAGCGCCCCATTTAGAAGCCCATGAAAATCTTGAAAAACCAATCTCGCCATTTAAAGTCGTAAAGACAATATCTGAAAGTGAAGCTAAGAAAGCTAGAGAAGAGTTGCGAATCCTTGACTTAGAGAGGGAAATCCTCAGCGATGCTATCAGAAAGCTCTATGAAGCTCATGCTGAAGGCAAAATAACAGAAGAGGAGAGAGAAAGACTTGCTCAAGCCTATAAGGAGAGAATGAAAAGTGTTAAAGAGGCTATTGAGAGAGATGAATCAGTAGTTGCATTACATGAGCTTGAAACCATGCAAGAGGATCTCGTGAAGCTTTTTAATGAAAGATTTGAAGAAATTAACGCCAAAATTAACGAGCTACGTTCTAAAATTCTGGCAGCCCCTATAAAGGAGGTTAAGCCCCCTGCCGCTAGAGCGGCGTCAGGGCCTCTTGATAAAGAGGTTAGGGAGGAGAAAGAAGCTAAAAAAACCGTAAAAAGAAAAAGGAAAATGCCT
This sequence comes from Candidatus Bathyarchaeota archaeon, assembly GCA_018396935.1. Classification (GTDB taxonomy): domain Archaea; phylum Thermoproteota; class Bathyarchaeia; order Bathyarchaeales; family Bathycorpusculaceae; genus DSZD01. Next base: position 5,951 of record JAGTRA010000033.1, on the reverse strand, counting down.
GAGGAAGAGGCTAAACCAGTAAAATTAAGTGAAGCGGAGAAGAGAATAGAGGAAATTAGAGCTGAAATTGAAAAAGTGCTGGAAAGGCTGGGACAAATGGAAATTGAGACCTGAAAACCTCGTTGAGGAAGCTAAACGTAAAGCCGCCAGGGAAGCTGTTAGACAGATTGAAGATGGCCAAGTTATAGGACTTGGAAGTGGAAGCACTGTTGCTTACGCAGCGGAGGAGCTTGGTGGAAGAATAAAAACTGAAAAAATAAGGGTGAAAGTTGTTCCCACATCTTATCAAGCGCTTATGCTCGCTATTAATAATGGGATACCAGTTACAAGCTTAGATGAAAACCCTAGACTTTCATTAGCAATAGATGGAGTTGATCAAATAGACTGCCACCTTAACATGATTAAGGGGATGGGCGGAGCCTTAACCCGTGAGAAAATAGTTGCCTCAGCTTCTGAGAGGCTGTTAATAGTAGCTGACTGGAGGAAGAGGGTAAAAACCTTGGGGGAAAACAACCACCCAGTTCCAATAGAGGTTTTACCTTTCGCCCTGAAGCCTGTAACCCTTAAGATAATGGAGCTCGGTGGAAAACCAATTATTAGAGAGGGCGGAGGTAAAGTTGGGCCTGTGGTAACCGATAATGGCAACTTTATTATAGACGCCTATTTCGGCTTGATAAGCGATCCTGAAAGCCTTGAAAGAAAGCTTAAATCCATACCAGGGGTTATTGAAACAGGGCTATTTATTGACATGGCGGAAACCGTTTATATTGGCGAAGCTGACGGTGTGAAAGTATTAAGGAGGAAGAATTAAGTACACGGCGGAGTTAGCATCAGCCTATCTCAGCTTACATATTATAGGATTGGAGGGTACCTCAATGAATTTAGAGGATATGAAGCGTGAAATTGAGAAGCTTGTTATTGCTAAGGGCTTTTATAACAGCCCTGAAGATGTCCCTAAGAAGCTTTTATTCGCTTTTATAGAGCTTGGAGAAGCTGCAGATGCTTGGAAGAAGGGGATGGGGGAGGAGAAAATAGCTGAGGAGTTAATAGATGTTATTTTTTATGTTTTAGATGCCAGCAGGCTAGCATGCCCATCAGTCAACATGGATGAAATGTTCATTAGGAAGCTTGAAAAGAACATGGCTCGGCCATATCAATATGGGGAGGGGCACAGGTTAAAGCAACAGAAGTAAATGGGCTACTTTTGAGATAGTTTTGAAATCCACTCCTCAAGCCTTCTTTTAGCTTCCCAATCGTCAAGTTGAACTGGTGGATGCTTCATGAAGTAGGCGCTCGCCTCTAGAAGCGGCCCACCTATATTTTTGTCAAGGGCTAGTTGAGCACATCTTATGGCGTCAAGGGCTATAGCCGCTGAGTTAGCTTTATCATCCACATCTAGCCTAAGTTCAAGGCTGAAAGGAACATCTGCGAAAAGGCGCCCTTCAATCCTTATGTAGGCGATTTTACGATTTCCCAGGAATGGCACAAAATCGCTTGGCCCTATATGTATGCAGGCTTCACTAAGCCTATAATCAAGCTGGCTTTGAACAGCCTCTGTTTTAGATATTTTTTTACTTTTTAAGCGCTCCCTCTCAAGCATTGTAAGGAAGTCCGTGTTCCCGCCGAAGTTCAGCTGATATGTCCTATCTATTACTACGCCTCTATCACTACAAAGCTTAGCTAAAACCCTATGCACTATCGTGGATCCAAGCTGAGACTTAACATCATCTCCGATTATGGGTACACCCTTCTCAGCAAACCTCCGACCCCAATTTTCATCACTAGCTACAAAAACGGGTATACAATTAATGAAGGCGCAGCACGTTTCAAGGGCTATGGAAGCCCAAAACTCTGTTGCCTTCTGGCTACCCACAGGCAGGTAATTAATCAGAATACGCGTATCCGTACGCTTTATCTCCTCAATTATCTCCTCCCTAAGTTGATCCAACGTTTTAGACTGTTTTATAGGCTTAAAAACAGTCTCAGCATATACGCCGACCCCATCAAGAATTGGAGCCTCCTTAACTATTACATCACTTGCACGCACTGAGTTAACCCAATTAACGCAATTCGGAGAAGCGTAAATAGCTTCAGAAAGGGGCCTCCCAACTTTATTCTCAGCTACGTCAAAAGCTGATACAAACTCTATGTCCTCTATGCTATACCCGCCTATCTTCTCATGAATTAAGCCAACCCTCTTAGACTTGTTATTCCTATACTACTCTATGCCTTGGAGCAAGCCTGCAAAACAGTTCCCA
>JAGTRA010000033.1:0-3683 GCA_018396935.1 Candidatus Bathyarchaeota archaeon | reverse complement strand
AGTTCCCAACGCCTATCACGCCAACTCTTATCTTTGGCATAATTTTTATAGTACTGTAAAACATTATTTAAGGCTAATGGTTCGAGAACCAATAGAGCGGCTAAAGGAGAAGGTGCTTAAAGAGAACCTATGGCTATTTATATTGAAACTCCTAAGGGATGGAGAAGTATACGCCTATGAGCTAAGGAGACGCATTCAAGAAGAATTTGGATTTTTAGCCGGGAAGGTGACAAGTTACAAAGTTTTATATCTCCTAGAGAAGGGTGGATATGTAGAAGCTCATAAAGAGGGGAGGCGCGTATACTATAAGGTGACAAGCAAAGGCTTAACACAGCTGGATAAAGCTGAAAGGTTTCTAAGGGAGGTTTCTGAATCCATCAGTAAAACAAGCATATCGAAAAAGAAAAACAAGGACAATAACGACGCATGTTAAGCCTTTTTCAGATTAGAGCTCACCAACCTAAGCAGTAAACGCGATAAACAAACAATTCACACTTTTTCAAGAATTTTTATAATTCTTCACATGTTTCAAAGCATCAAAACACAAAGCAGGCTAGATCTAAATTACTCTGTTAATACGTATCATGGCGAAGGAAGAAGTTTGCCCTCAACTTCAACTAAAATCGATTAAAAATGTGTTCTCGATAAAATCTACACTAACACCGCCGCGAGCGAGTTAAGCTTTGAATGTGCTTGTCAAGAAGGGTGACTTAATGTTTTTTAGGAAGCATCTGATAAAAATACAAAATGTGCCGGGGTAGCCTAGCCTGGAATGGGCGCCAGACTCATAATCCATGGGATCGGAGAACCCTCTCGCTTGGTAAAGGGTTCCCGTCCCTCTCCTAAAGGGGTACAGATTGGATAGGAGATCTGGAGGTCGCGGGTTCGAAGCCCGCCCCCGGCACCAATACCTCTAGTTTCGGAGCCCCTTCCATATCCGCGATTTTAAAGTCCATAGGATCAAACGCTAGTGAAATGAAGGACATACATGAATGCACTAAGAGGCTTGAGGCTGCTAGGCGGAGACTTTCCAGCCTTAAACATGGAGATCTTCTGCTAAAGTTTCTAGACCATCTTCAGGCCCTAGGACTTTCAACATCGAGGGTGCTGAAGTATGCCACATGCCTCTGCACCATATTCAAGAACGCTCCATTCAACCCTGCAGAGGCAGAAAAGTCTGAAGTGGAGAAGGTTGTGGCTTGGATAAACTCTAGGCCCTACAGGTCTTGGACTAAGCATGGGTTGAAGCTTACAGTTAAGAAGCTTCTTCAATATGCAAAGTGTGGCAGCTGCCATAAGAAGGCACCCGTGCCATCTGAAGCCGCATGGATTGATGTGAAAGCCGACGAAAAAGACTGCAGAGTCACGCCTGAATCCCTATTGACGGTTGAGGATGTTAAGGCGGTAATTCGGAATGCTGAAAATGAAAGGGACAAAGCCTTGATAGCTGTCCTTTACGAGGCAGCCCTCAGGCCCGGAGAGTTGCTGACGATGAAGGTTGGAAGCGTGGAGTTCAAGGACAATTACTGTATTATCTCGGTTAACGGCAAAACAGGAATTAAGCGGATACCTATTGTGGTTTCATACAAGTATTTGTTAGACTGACTGGAAAAACACCCCAGAAAGGCTGATCCAGAAGCCCCCTTATGGGCATCCCTAAGCAACAACGCCAAAGGATCCAGCATTAGCTACGCCTACCTCAGGAAACTATTGAAAAAGCTGGCCCAAAAAGCTGGTATAAAAAGGGATGTTTGGCCCTACCTTTTCAGGCACTCCAGCCTAACAAACATGGCCAAAAACCTCACAGAATCAAAACTTGCATTGTTCGCCGGCTGGACCCAAGGGTCAAAAATGACCAAAAGATACGTACACTCCTCGGCAAGAGACGTTGAAGAAACAGTTTTAGAAATTCACGGGCTAAAGCCCTCAAGCAAATCAGATGGATTCCTTAAGGTAACGGAGTGCCCAAGATGCGGAAGAAAGAACGCACCAGACGCCGCTAGGTGTGGATACTGCGGATACGTGCTTGACAAAGAACTTGCAATAAAAATTGAGGAAGAGGAACGCATGAAGGATGAAGCCATAATCAGACGCATTGAAAACCTTGAGAAACTTGTTCACGCCTTGCTGAACGTCTCTCCTGTAAAACCCGCTTCAGCTCCCCAAGCTCTTTCAACAACCTTTCCAGGTCGGACCTCCGGATAGTAATATATTCACCCTCACTCATCTGCCTCACCCTAATACAAAAGCGTGTAGACTTTAAAATTCAACAGATGAAAGTTATGGAGAATAAATGTCGAATAGGTAGCGAAATTGCTTAAGCATGGGTAATAAACTCTCTTATTGTTTTAAGTTTGTTGAGGATATGGATCTTAGTGAATGGGAAGGGGGCCCAAAGAACCGATATTGAAGGTCCATACAGCCTATTCTAAAGAATGGTGCCAGATTTCTTCAAATCTAAGCTATGTCCTGAGTTAAACGATCGCCTATTCTTTCATGCCTAGCGAAGCTTGAGAGATTCCAAGAGTTAAGAAAAACATCAACTAACGTCTAGTTATTTTAGATGCAAAAATGAGAGGGGAATAAGGAATTAGTAGAGTACTCATTCCTCGATGCTTAATAAGTTCTTAATTTCCGCCTAACTCTTTTAGGCGTATTTCATCTAGCTTCAAAATTACCTGTGTGAGTGCTTTGCTAACGCTCTCCCAAAGTTGTGGTAAGTATGGCTTTAGTTCCTCGAGGATTTCCAGCGAATTATCAATTTGATCTTGAATGTTTTTTAAGAAGCTGATGAGTTGTTCCTTAACTATTTTCTCCATGTTTTCAAAGGGCGATGTCTGCTGAAGCAGAAGGAAACCGTAAGTTACAGGGATGGGTGGCAAAGGCGTAGCCCATCCTTTTGGGTAAGCTTCATCAAGTATTTTCTCCAGCCTAGATACTTGATAATCAATCATATTAACGATCGATGCAACAAGGCTCTTTATACGAGACAGAGAAAAAAGTTGTACGTTAGGGTTGAGAAGCGACTGAAGCCCGACGGATGCACTGCGTAGGTTAAGGTAAAGTCTGACAAGTAGGTCGCGCATAACTTCGGCCTCAACCACAGCGCTGACGCCGCTACTATTCAGTCCATATCTAAGGGCTTCGATTAGCAGGTTTAGGGTAAGATTATGCCCCTCTCTATAAATCGCATCGACATCTTCATCCCTACGCATCTGCGTAAGCTCCTTTATGATACAGTAGGGGCAAAAGTTCCTCGCCAAAACGTCAAGTATAAACGACTTTTTAGGCCTACCCTTAGAGTCGAAGACATTATACTTCTCAGCAATTTGATGACACACTTCGTCAACCTCTTTCTTTAATTTGCTGAAGATCTCATCTTCACAGCCGTCCATAAAGGGCAAAAATATTTGGGACATGCTCATCCCATTTATCAAGCTATGTAAGGAACACGCAATTGCACAGACTGGTTCCCTGCAAGTTGCGTTTTTTGATCACTTTCGTCTTCGGTAGTATCCTCAAAAGCTTCCCGCAGAGCCTTTACAAGGCGAGTATCTTCAAATGGGTAATGAACCCATACTCTTCCTTCATGATCTACGGCAAAAATTCTTGACGTCATGCCAATTATTGCAGACGCTCTCGACAATAGGCTCAGCGGAAAAACTAGTGTTACCTCGCAATCC
>JAGTRA010000032.1:6131-9703 GCA_018396935.1 Candidatus Bathyarchaeota archaeon | reverse complement strand
GAACCGCTATTACGGGACGATATTGACGAAATAATTGAATATGCCCATAAGCTTAAGTTTATGACTATAATTGCAACTAACGGCTTAAAAATAGTAGAAGAGCCTTACCTTGCCGCTAAGCTTAAAAAAAGCGGTTTAAATATTGTTTACCTTCAATTTGACGGATTTAATGACGAAATGTATGAGAAGCTTAGAGGCCGTAGGTTGCTGGAGGAAAAATTGAAGGTTATTGAGGAATGCCGTAAGTACGATATAGAGGTGATTCTAGTCCCCACTTTAATCAAAGGCATGAATGATAAGGAGATAGGTAGGATAATTAGATTTGCCGCTGAGAATTCAGACATTATAAGGGGTGTTGTCTTTCAACCCATTGCCTATACTGGAAGAGCAACAAATGGATTTATACATAAAAATTGGACGGATAATAACTTCGCAGAAGAAGTTGAGGAGCAAACAAATGGAGAAATAAAAGCGAAAGATCTTTTCCCCCTCTCCATCATGACTCCGCCACTAATGGTTATGAGGCGATTCATGAAGAAGCCGTGGCCTCTATTTTCATGCAGCCCCTATTGTGGAATTGTCAACTGGATCTACGTATCAAAGGATGGAAGATTACTACCCATAAACAGGATATTAAACTTTGAAAAATTTTTCAAAGAGTTAATGGAGCTGTCAATAAATATAGATTCAAGGAGTAATATTGAGATACTATTAAGGCTGTTTATCGCATCTTTGAGATCACTAAATTGGAGCGTTGTGAGGAGAGAAATCGGAATAGTAAACTTCTTTAGAACGGTATTGAGGTTACATATATCCCCAAGTTACAAGTCCCTTGGAGACATAAGAAGGCGTATATTCCTCCTTGGCTGCATGGCCTTTATGGACAGGTATAACTTTGACATAAACCGCCTAAGAAGGTGTGTAATACACTTTGTAACCCCTGACTTGAATATTGTGCCATTTTGCGCCTATAATAATGTATACAGGACTAAGGTTGAGAAAAAGTACGCGGAAGCAACAACTTCTAGACTTTATTAAGCTGCTATCACATTAACTGGCAAAACTAAGTAGTCACCAGAAAAATCAAAATCTTTAATTGCCTTATTGTAAATCCATAGCTCGAAAACTATAAAGAATTCACCAACCTCCTTCATCGTTAAGTTTACGGGTTCCTCCCAAACATCTCCAGGGTTTAACTCAGCTACTCGTATTTCATAAGCCTCCATTGGGACTGGAATACTAGTAATAGATCCTTGGACAATTTTAACCATCACTTTACATGTCACCTGCTCATGTTTATGATTTTTTATGATAATCCATAGGGTGCAATTTTCATTCTTCCTAAGTAGCTCAGGGTAATTATACGCTTTTTTATCTTGATCCAAGACGCTAAAACTAATGAATTCTTCACTTCTCGCGACGGATTCCATAGCAGAATAATAGCTGAAAACAAGCATTGAAGTCGCAATCACTACAGCAAATATCACTGAAAATGCGTATATGATCCTTTGAGACATTACGTCATTTCAGCCCCGTGAAAAGGACCTTTAATATCTCAAGCCCGGCTTTTAGACGCTTAAGTTTTGATTTGCCATACTTTCTAGGTTTATAACTTGTTGGAACCTCCACTATCTTATAGCCCTTTTTTGAGAATTGAATAAGCATTTCAGTAGCAAAAGCCATATCATCCTCTTTAAGCCTGGTATTTTCTATCGCCGACCTCCTAATTGCTCTAAAGCCCGACTGAGTGTCCGTCAGCTGCTGATGATATAAAATGTTAAAAAGAAGCGTTATTATTTTATTCCCAACGTAATTTGGCAGGTCCATGGATTTTTCATCTAAAAATTTTCTGGCCGCTAGGCATAAATCTGCCCTCTCGTTGACGAGAGTATCTATTAACCTGTTAACATCTTTAACTTCATAGGTTCCATCGCCATCAACGATCACTATGATTTCTCCTTTAGCATTTTTCATTCCAACTTTTAAGGCAAGTCCATAACCTCTCCTAGGCTCAATTATAAGCTTGCAACCAGCCTTTCTAACGATTTCCTGAGTGTCATCTGTAGAGTTACCATCTACAACAATTATCTCGTGAGGGTACTTGATGGATTCTCGAATCGTGTTTATCGTCTCCCCTATTGTCCCCGCCTCATTCAGGGCTGGTATAACGATCGAAACCATGCTCACTTCTGACATTTTATCATCCTAGGTCAAGATAAAGTTCTACACAGTTGCTAAATAAGTTCTTCGTATATGTTTACAAGCATCTCTACATTTTTATCCCAGCTATATCGCTCCTCCACCAACTTCCTTGCTTCATTTTGAAAAGTTGAAAGATCTCCATTGGAGAATTCAACTAGCGCTCTCGCGAAAGTTTCAGCATCATTTGGAGGAACCAGTTTTCCACATTTATCATTTATAATTTCTGATGTCCCACCAACATCTGTAGCTACAACAGGAAGAGCACAAGCCATGGCCTCAAGCAACACTAAAGGCATTCCTTCCCCAGACTTAGATGGCAATGCAAAAACGTCAGAGGCATGATAGTACTTTGGGAGTAATTCATCTGGAACGAAGCCTAATAGGCTAAAGTGCCTATTGAGGTCATACTCCATCACTTTAGCTCTTATTTTCTCACGATCCGGACCGCTTCCAGCAACTATAAAGAGCATACGTTGATTTTTTTCCACAGCAATTCTGGCAGCTTCAAGCAGATAATCTATCCCATTCTTATACACTAAGCGTCTAACTGTTAAAACAATAAATTTATCAGCAGGTAGCCCAAGTTCTTTGCGAATCTGCTCTTTAGGAACTATTGCAGGTTTAAATCTATTTAGGTCCACTCCATTATAGATAAGCCTTATTTTATTCGGGTTTGCTCCTAATCGCATTACATATCGCATGGTAGCTTTACTCACAACAATTATCCTATCTGGCAACCTTAGGGAGCTACTCCCGATAATGTAGTCGTTTAGAGTTTCAGCGAGGTTCCAAAAGGCTCCATAATCTATAAATGTGTTATGCTGAGTTAAAACAATAGGCTTTGCGTGGTTCCTACCTATTTTTAAAGCTAAGTACGAGGATAAGTATGGATGACCATGAACGTGAACGAGTGCGCAACGCTTTATAATGTTAGCGAATAACCCAAGGCTTGAAGGCTTTGGAATAACATATGGTATGCCACGCCTAAAACCCACTCTAAATATTGGATAGCAATAAACCTTTAAGCCATTAACCATGTAACTTTCTTCAAGAGTCATCTGGCTTGTGAGTATTATTGGCTCATATCCTCTCTCCAATAAGCGCTTACTCTGCTCATATACCACCCGCTCTATGCCGCCTACATGAGGAAGGAATAAGTGTGTAACTATGCAAATTCTAATTTTTCTCATCTAACCACGATTGAGGTTAATATAACGGGAATATAAATGTTGAAGGCTTTAAATTTTCATAGCGAAGGAATAGCTACTATAAGGGAAAACATGCGCGTCAACTCATTAGTCGCACCCATAACATCTCCAGTTATCCCTCCGAATTGGTTATTAGAGATTAAGAGCATAACTGTAGCTGAG
>JAGTRA010000032.1:3083-6068 GCA_018396935.1 Candidatus Bathyarchaeota archaeon | reverse complement strand
TAAAGCCCATCACAATCATGAGTATACCCATCATTCCAAGCACTGAAAAACCTATGATAATGGATAGGCCTAATGCTATCAGCAACTTAAGATTTCCATGAGCGCTATGCATCGCATTTACGAAGTATGTATTCATTCCTTCATGAGCGGATCTACCCATCCGCGCTAAAACAACCATGGATAGCTTCGCGGTGGTCTCAGCAACAACCAACGCCTGGAAGACTATATTTTTCCCCAGTTGTGAAATGCAAAAAGCTGTTGTTAAAATAGTTATTAAGCCAAGTGTTAGGCCGCCTGTTCCTGTATTAACATCATGCATAGCTTTGATCTTTCTATCGGGAGGCCCATGACACATTAAGCCATCGCCGAAGTCAAGTAAGCCATCAACATGATGCAAACCAGTGAGGAGTAGAATGAATCCGCAGGTTAAACCTCCTACTATTATGTTGGGGAGGAAGAAACTTAATAAGAGCGCCATGGCACCTCCAATAGAACCTATTAAAGCGCCGATTATGGGAAATAGGTACATATGTTCAGCAGCATCTTTTAGACAATCCTCAGACATTCCTACTGGGAGTATTGTCAGAAAACTTATGAGGTTCTTTAAAGTCTTTATCATGCTACACTAATTAGTGGTTACTAACCTTATAACGCTTCTTCCCTTTCACTCCAGCATCCCCATATAGAAACATTTAATATAACACGCTTGAGATGAAATTTGAGGTGCAAATTTAGATGAATGATAATGCGAGTTCACCGCCATTACTTAGATATTTATGGAGAAATGGAATAACACTAGATGATCTTGTAAATACAGCCCTCGAGCTTTTCGCACCACATCCAGGAGTGGAAACAAGAGAAAAGGCAGAGGCGCTCCTTAGGGAAGAATTTCTAAGAATTCTTTCAGATGTCAATGTTTCATGCCTTGAAATCGCATGCTTCTGCTTAGAGAAAGAGGCAAAGGAGGGCAATGTACCAGGATTGACTAAAGAAATATTCACTAGGGGACCAGGGATGGTGGCGGATGAAATCCTTGGAATGGCTATAGCTAACTATATTGCTGGATCAAGGGGGATATTTGAGTATGTAAGGTTTGATCAGCGTAAGCCTGGGATCTTGAAAAAACTAGGTCCAATAGTGAATGATGCAATTGGAGGACTTATCGCTGGAGTCTCAGCTAATGTTTACACAAAAGCTCTTGAGCGAAAGAGCTTCACTTAGTTTGAATAAGTAGATTCAGCTATCTAACTCTGATACTTGTTGGGGATTCGCTACATTTATTTATTATAGTAGACGTTTGATAGCTTGAAAAGGGATAAAAGTATGACGGGAAGTGTTCCTTCAAAGGATGACGCTCTTGAGGCATTGGATTTTATAATAAGCGTTCTTAAAGAACATGAAAAAGATCTTGACCGCTTAATTAATGAGCTGGGAAAAATAGCTGAAAGGCTTGGGGAGGGCGGAGTGTTAGGTGAAAAAATAGGAAATATTGAAGAACGCCTTGCAAATCTTCAAAATGAAGTCGCAAACCTAATTTCATATTTAACGTCAGGTGAAGAGCATAAAACAACATCGCAATACAGCAAGGTAACTGAAACGAAGGGCCCCCCAATAATGTTAAGGTGTAAGCACTGGGAGGACTTCCAAGTACTTGCTCGCCAAGCACAAACAATATCCTTCCTCTATAAAGAGGCGGAGAAAATTTTTCAAGCTGATGCTCTTAAAGGCAATCAAATTATAACATATAGCGGAGAGCTCCCAAAGCCAACACAACTCCTTAAAACTTGGCTCTCTAAACAGCTTGATGTACCTGAAGGAAATATTTTAGAGGGCACTTTATCAATTGGATAATTAAACTATTAGGCTAATTTATTCTTAATTAGTAAGGCTTTTATACGGCTATTAAGTATTAAATCGTACGATGCTATATGGGGCTGAGGTTGAAGCTAACCCAAGGCAACCAGTACTCGTTTTTCGTTCTCGAAGCCTTCTCCTTTCTCCTCGATGACGGAATGGTTGCCTTGGTTAGCCAAAAGACCGTGAAGCCCCTTCAATTTTGCATTAATGGTGACTTTTAATGGAAAGCGCGGGGGGACAAATAGAAGATTTCCTTAAGGAATTCATGAAACTTGAGGATACTATGAGGGAACTGCATCTTATGAAGTTAGTGATTAACGATTTAAAGAGCTTTAAAAGAATGATGAAATTGAAGAAATATGATTAATTTTTTATGGGAATAAAATTCCATTTTAAGCATTTTCATGAAAAACGCTGATTTCATTTGGTAGCTACTAGGAACCTTTTTAAGGTTTTGATTTTTATTCTCATCAGGTGGGTCAAATAGTGTCTCAGTACGGTAACATCAATCTATTCAACACACTTACGAGGAAAAAAGAAAAATTTATTCCCATTGAACCTGGCAAGGTTAAAATGTATACTTGCGGCCCCACGGTTTATGATTATGCCCATATAGGGAATTTTAGGACATTTGTTTTCCAAGATTTGTTGAGAAGGTGGCTTGAGTATCGCGGCTATAAGGTTATACAAGTAATGAACTTAACAGATGTAGACGATAAAACGATAAAAGGAGCGAGGGCGCATGGCGTATCTCTAAAGGAGTATACTGACTTTTATATCAAAGCTTTTTTTGATGATCTTGAAGCTTTAAGGATTGAAAAGGCTGAGTATTATCCAAGAGCAACAGAGCATATCCCAGAAATGGTCTCCCTCATTAAAAAGCTAATGGAGAAAGGATACGCCTACCGCGGGGAAGATGGGTCAATATATTATGACATATCAAAGTTTAAAGAGTATGGCAAACTTTCAAAAATTGAATTGAGCAAGCTTAAGCCCGGAGCGAGAGTTAAAGTTGACGAGTATGGCAAGGAGGAAGCTAGAGACTTCGCCTTATGGAAGGCATGGGACGAGGAGGATGGTGACGTATTCTGGGATACAGAGGTAGGCAAAGGTAGACCTGGATGGCCC
>JAGTRA010000032.1:0-3073 GCA_018396935.1 Candidatus Bathyarchaeota archaeon | reverse complement strand
AGGCGGCCACGGGAAAACCCTTCGCCCACTATTGGCTACATTCAGAGCATCTGCTTGTAGATGGAAAACGCATGTCTAAGAGTTTAGGGAATTATTACACCCTTAGGGATTTAATGGCCATGGGATATGATCCAATAGCTATACGATTCTTACTCTTGTCAACCCACTATAGGCAACAATTAAACTTTACCTTTGAAGGGCTGGAGGCTGCAAAGAATGCTGTGGAGCGTCTAAGAAACTTCGCTAGGAGGCTACTTGAAGCCGATGGGGAGCCCTCAGGAGGTAAAATTAGGCAATTAACTGAAAATTTAAAAAAGCGATTTGAAGAAGCAATGGATGACGATTTAAACATAAATGAAGCTCTTGCTGCCCTCTTTGAGTTTACCCGTGAAGTTAATAGGTTAATGGATGAAAACAAAGTAAGTCGAGAAGAAGCTAGGGAGGCTTACGAATTACTAGTAAGCCTTGATAAAGTTTTAGGGATAATCGGAGAAGTTAAAGTTGAGGACTCTTTGCCCAAAGAAGCAGAAGAACTTATACGAAAAAGAGAGGAAGCCAGAAAAGCTAAGGACTGGGAAACTGCAGATAAAATCAGAGAACAACTAAAGTTAATGGGTGTGATAATTGAAGATACACCTCATGGAGTGAAGTGGCGAATAGAGAAGCGTTAACTCAATTTTGATGGTAAAATTCACTTAGAAATGCAAAAATAGCATGCCACGTAAGCGTATAACCTGGGCTTTCAGCAGATGCGCAGAACCGGTGTTGCAAGTCTCCCACTTCATGATGGTAAGGCTCCAAAGTGGTTAGTTAGTCGTATGTGTAAACTTGCCCACGAAATAGTCACTATAATTGTTGATGAATATGGTTGTGGGGAATTTCTAAAGCGGCTCTCGGATCCTTTCTGGTTTCAAGCTCTTGGATGCGTTTTAGGCTATGATTGGCATTCGTCAGGCGTAACAACCGTTGTGACTGGTGTCTTAAAGCAGGCTATCATTCCTGAGGAGCATGGTATTGCTGTTTGTGGTGGAAAAGGTAAAATTTCTAGACAAACGCCAACGGAGATTGAAATAATCGGGGAAATTTTTGGATTTTCAGAATCGAAAATTGAGCAACTTAAATATGCAAGTAGGATGAGTGCAAAAGTGGATAATGCAGCTATACAAGCGGGATACCAACTTTATCATCATACACTATTTATGGATGAGAAAGGAAGATGGGTTATTATTCAACAAGGCATGTGCAAACAGGATAGGACGGCTAGGCGTTATCACTGGCTTTCAGAGGGGTTAAAAAGCTTCATTATAGAACCCCACACTGCCATCGTGGGAGACGTTAAAAGGAGAATTGCTCTTGATATGACTGCAAAAGAAAGTGAAGGTTGTAGGAGAGCATCTGTTGATTTAGCTTGCGAACCCCCAAGGAAGCTTATGAAGCTTACTATGTCACTGAGAGCTGTTAACCAGAAGTCTTTACTAGAATGGATTCCTGGAGGGGTTGAAATGAAGGGGTGCGAAGCCCCTTTAGAAGTTCTATCCATGCCTAGGACAATAAATTGGAATATGCTGAAAGAGCTTTACGAATTTAAACCTCAAAACTATGAAGAACTGCTAAGTTTCAAAGGGGTGGGCGCAGCCACTGTTAGGGGGCTAGCCCTCATCGCGGAGCTTATTTATGGAGAAAAACCAAGCTGGAGGGATCCTGTTAAGTTTTCTTTTGCCTATGGAGGAAAGGACGGCGTTCCATACCCAGTTAACAAAAGGGCTATGGATGAATCAATTCAGATACTTAGAAAAGCTGTAGAGGAGGCCAAAATAGGTGACCGGGACAAACTTAGGGCAATAAATAGGCTTAGAGCTTTAATCCCGGATGTTAAGTAACACAGATTGATGGCTATTTCTTAGAGGACACTCCACCAAGCAGCTCTTGCTTCAACATGGAGGCATTTCCTTTTCAAGCCAGTATTGGAAGGCGTAAAACATAAAGGAATTAGAAAGCCAATTACATGTGGGTTAAGCCAATGAGTAAGCATCGCCTTTTAGTTAGATTTTCTAGAATTTGCGGAATAATATCGCCTGTATTTACCTTTACATGCATAATGCTTGCTATCACTTCTTATCCTGAGTTTAGCTGGACTAATAACGCCCTTAGTGATTTAGGAACCGTAGAGGGGTTTACAGGAACCATATTCAATCTCGGACTACTTACTGGTGGATTTTTAGCCTTAATTTTCGCGTTAGGCCTATTTATTATCCAGAAAAACATTTTAGGGAAATTAGGAAGCTTAGTTTTCGCCCTCGCAGCAATATCCCTGTCCATGATAGGCATATTTCCCGAGAACATTGAGCCAATCCATTACCACGTTTCTGTCGCATTTTTCACACTAGCCCCAATAGCTCTCATCATCCTATCTGTAGCCTTCATACAGGCTGGCAAAAAGAAGCTCGGTTTATTCACGCTTTTTATGGCTTTGGCCGCCGCTGTTATCTGGATTTATCATTGGACTTTTGGCTTTGGAGCAAACGTAGCGATTCCTGAAACTCTTTCAGCCCTTGCTTTATCTGCCTGGGTTATCAAGCTAAGCCATGAAATCTTTATAAACCTGTGAGCAGCAAAATGTCGAGAAACGAACGACATATCCATGTTCTTCAGCATATTTTACAGCTTCTTCTGCTGGGAATGCGATAGCGTTAACTCCAGCTTTTATGGCTAATACATCCGTTTCAGCCCTATGCTTGCCCTTAGGCCTCATACAGCCTAGAACCAGCGGCTTATTTGGAAACATAACTCTAGCAACAGCTAAAACTCGAGCTATCTCTAGAGGTTCAGGTGGCTTCACACTAAACATTTCTGTTCCACGTATTGGCATAAAGGCGATGATAACAATAGCTGATGGATTATATCCAGCGATCATTTTTAGAGCAGTAAACTCGCCTTTAAGTCTCCCGTAATGAAGGCCCGCTATAACGTGTGGAACGAAGGCGATGCCTGACCGGCTTAAAGCGTCAAGAGAATTTTCATAGTCCCTAATCGTGAGATTTAGATTGTAAATCTCCTTTATCGTCTCGTCGTC
>JAGTRA010000031.1:1310-9979 GCA_018396935.1 Candidatus Bathyarchaeota archaeon | reverse complement strand
AAAGGAGAGTTGAAGAAATATGTGATGAAATTATTCGAAGAAAATTGGATATAGAATGGGACTGTGAGACGAGAGTTGACATGGTCAATCGTCCCCTTCTTGAAAAGATGAAACGCGCTGGATGTATAGCCATATGGTTTGGCGTTGAGTCCGGTTGTCAGATGATTATTGATAGAATGAAGAAGCAGTTCAAAATAGAGCAGACTAGGAAAGCCTTCAGGCTGGCTCATGAAGTTGGGTTGATGACCGTTGCTAGTGTGATTCTCGGTTTTCCTGGAGAAACTGAGGAAACTGCTTGGGAAACAATAAACTTTGTTAAGAGTTTGAATCCGGCGGATGTTGGTTTTTACATTGCAACACCTTATCCAGGGACACCTCTTTATGATCTAGTGAAAGAGAAGGGTTGGTTGAAAACAGAGGATTTTGATAAATATGACACAGCGACACCAGTTTTTGAGACGCCCTACCTTAGTATGGAAAAGCTTAAAGAAATTCGTTTCAGGGCATATCAGCAATTCTATTTGAGGCCTAATTATATAATAAGAATGTTTATGCGTGGTGGGGTTTATGGCGTTTCAGCTGTTAAAACATCGCTAGCATATTTATTGCGAAGTTTGCATATAAAACTTAGCTAATAGACCTAGTAAACGTAGACAATGATGCTAAAATTAGGACAATAACTGTTACTGAGATAGCGATTGAGTTAATATTTAAACCAATATTCGTAACGCCTAAAATAAGACAAATTAGTCCTGTGATGCTAAAACTCAATGTGACAGACAAAACAATTTCTTCAATGATATTTTTCCTACGCTCTTTAGGGAAGATTACTCGAAACAAACAGTGACCTGGTATAATTGATAAGAATATAAATCCTAAAACAAAGCGTAAAATCATAAGCGATGTAGGAGCGCCCTCTGGGATGGTATATACTGCAATTAAAGTAACCACTGTAAACGCAATTATATGTAAAAACCATTTAGATACTTTTAACATTTTACCGCCGGCGCTATGACGGGGTACAGGAAATAAAGGGGGAGGTAGGCGGGATTTAGGCTAATATTTTGAATGCCGGATGAGTATCTACAAGCGGCTTTATATCCAGCTCAGCCATAGCTGATAGTACGAAGGTGTCTGCTATTGCGACACCAGCAAATACGTAGTCTGACCTCTCTATGGGGCCAAACATTAACCAGTCAGCACCCATCGTCTGCATTATGGCGTTAGTGGCGGCATCAAGTACACGTCTAACTTCTTTAGGAAAGTTAACCTTAATCCACCCGCACGTTGTTACAACGTTTCCTGTGCCTACTCCGGTTGGATAACCAAACTTCTCCTTTATGTAATATATTGCTCTAACAGCCGAACCCATGTCTGGACCAAAGGCGGGAATAGAGGTATCTATTAGGAACTTTTCAATGCCTGCAGCCTTAGCCCTTTCTAGAGCTTGTTCAGTGGCGATTATTTTACCCTCCACGGTGTTGTCTTGTGGATTTTCAGCTAGGATTATAGCTGCTTTTACGCCACTCTCCCTTATTTGATCAACTTCCCTTTGGGGTGTTCCCTTATTTATTGAGCTATAGACAGCTCTATCTGTTAGACCTACTTCTTTGACATGTTGTGCCGCAACAAGTCTAAGCTTAGGACTAATAGCATCCATGAGGAATGGTGCATCTGTTTTCTCCGCGACAAAATCGATATACTTCTTAAAGGCTTCTTCACCTGTTCCCACAACATCAAGCATAAACGGGACGCCAGTTACATCTCTAAGCTGTTCTAGTCTGTTTAGCAATTCTTCTGCGGCTTTTGCGTCGAATTCGCCTTTCTCTGGATCCTTGACTATTTTCTGGCCTTCGTAAAAAATAGATGCTATTAAAACTGTTGGTAATTCTCCAGGTTGTCCCCCAACTTTAACGTTACCTATTTCAAAAATCTGCTGTGGCGTCTTAAATTTAAACATACTCCTCAACCTTACTTTGTTTTTCGCTCTTCTATAGCCTTTTTAGCTATTACAACAGCTTCATCCTTATTTTTCCCATATAAAGCGCCTATAGCTTCTGCGTCCTCTTTAGTTACGGCGGCTCCACCTATCATAAGTATTACTTTGCCCTTTAACCCGGCGCTTTCAAAAGCTTGTTTAAGCTTTGGAATATTGTCCTTTGCTGGTTTTGTATTAATAGAAACTGCTAAAATGTCCGCGTTTACTTCTTTAACTTTTGAAACAAAGTTTTCAGCAGAAACGGATTTTCCAAGGTCAATAGTTTTAAAGCCAGCTTTCTTCAAAGCCTTTCTAACCATTTCCTTTGGAGTTTCATGCATGTCAGGTTCCAATGTGCCTATAACGACGGTTCCGATGGGGCTTTCAGGCTCTGGCGGCTCCTTTTCCATCATAGCTTTTAACCATGACATTCATATACCCCTTCAGCGTGCTCTATTGATCATAGTAAAATTTAAGTTTTACCTCAAAAGATAGGTGTCAATCCCATGACAATAAAAAAAGTGAAAGTATCAAGCGAGACTGTAGCCGTATTAACAATTTTTATTTTTGCAATTCTTCATAGATTCATGCTAGTGGCTGTTGATCCATATCCGCCAGGGCCAGATCTCGGACTACATAATAGCATCATAAACTCTATTCTAGCTACTAACGGAGAGTTTACTAGAAACCTTTACCATATGGGTGGTGGCGCTTCACTGACTCATCCAGGGTTTCACTTCTTTACTATAGCAATAATCAAGATAACTGGTATTCCGGATTATATTGCGCAGGCAGCTGTTGCTGTTTTATTTTCATCTATTATTGTTCTTTGTGCTTACTTATTTACTAAAGAAGCTTGGCCTCTGTTTACTGCACCTTTAATAGCCGCATTTCTAGCCGCTATTTCTAAACATGATTTGGATATGCTGCTTTGGGGAGGTTACCCTAATGTTATAGCCTTGGCAATTATTCCATCCATTTTCTACCTCTACATAAGGAAGGATTCTCCTAAAAACACTTTATTGATTGTAATGCCCCTCCTTATAGGAGCACTAATTTTCACTCATTCATTAAGTGCCCTAATGTTTATGGCGATTTATCTACCATTTCTACTTATCGACTTTTTAATTTTAGCCAGGCATAATAGACAAAAGCTGGAGAACCCTCCATGGGTTTTTCTTTTAGCGTTTATTCTTGGATTTGCTGTAGCATCTCCCTTTTTAATTAAGGCTGTACCTGCATACTTGGATAATATAAAAAGAGGTATGTTTACAGGCGGTATAGATGAACATAAAAGTGCGGTTTTACTCACTCGCATAATACCTTTAGAAATAATCTCGCTGGCCTTAATTCCAGCATTTTCCATCTTTATATTTTCTAAAAAATACAAGGGACACCTTCTTGATAGAGTTAGCCTTTTAATTAGCAGTTGGATACTGATTCCAGCTTTTTCAACCCAATCTTTTATGATAGGCTTATATACTGATTATTATCGCCTTTTATATTTCCTAGTTTTTCCAGTTATAACTTTCTTAGCTCTACTTATAGATCACAGTTTCAGCTTTTTTGCATCGAAAATCGCTAAAGTTTTTGAGTTATTGAAAATTAATTTTGATGCTGCAATTGTTCACAGTGCTTTTACGATAATTATTCTTGTCCTCTCAATCTTTAATGTATTTCCTTTCTTTGCGGTTGCTAACACAGAATTTGATGTCGCAAAGTTTTATGATGTAGTTTCAACGAGCGATTTTGATGCAATAAACTGGATACTACTAAACACGCCTAAAGAGGCTGTTTTCGTGTCTCAACATGATTATGGATGGTGGATCTCAGGTTTTGGACAGAGGAGAACTCTTAGCGCGACAGAACCTCAATTTCTAATAGTGCCTCATGAGTTTCAAGCGGCAACTGTAGCAAAGAGTATTCTGGAAACAAACTTCATAATAAAAAATGGTTTAATTGAAATTTGGGAGGATGGTTATGTTGAGCGCTATAACCCAATTTTAATGGTTAAACCTGAATGGGCACCATCTTCAATTCCAGTATTATTCCTTAATGATAGTGAAGTTACGGTATTTTACCAATGTGGAGAGGGGCAGTTCATAGTTGACGCTTCTCAATTACATGTTAAAAGTGTTGAATTAAAGCGTAATGAAAACATGACATGTATCATCATTACAAGGGAGAATAAACATTTAGTCTTTAAGAGGAGTGTCAACGTTTTTAAGGGATCAAATTTTGCGATGCTTAATTTTTCTTTTGCGGTGGTTGATTGCTCAGTTAAAGTCGAATACTTACGCTTAATAATTCACGGAGATGGTGAATTGATTTCTTGTGGGGAAAGTTTTGGCTTTTTAAATAGGTGGGATTATTTATGTGGGCAAATAATCCCCCTTAATAAATTCCCAAGAGTTAGAGTGTTAACAAGTGAAAGTCCTAAATGCTTTGAACTGCTATATGATGTAGGTGGATTGCAAAGTGTTGATGTTGCGGTTGCTGTTGGAGGCTTTAAAACTGAGAGTACAGATTTAAGATACGTTCAGAAATTATTTTTGAACATGACGTTTTCACCATTCAACAAAGGATTAAACTTGAGTCCTCCCATAAACGTCTTTGATTACCGAGATGTAATAAGAGAATGGAATATAAGTTTCATAGCTTTTAAACGTAAGGATTACCCAGTTAAGAGATTTCTAAATGATCCCCTCTTTAAACTTGTATTTATTAATGATAATATTGCGATCTTCAAGGTTAGCGGGATGGGCGCCTGAATGAAAGTGAACGTGAAAGATTTGGTGAGAAAACACCATCATGAGTTGTTTATGGTGCTATACTCTATCTTAGTGTTTTTAATCTTCTATACGCTTTTGTCTTCTAATGGGAAAATTTTGGGAAATGACCCTGCTGTTCATATATCCAAAGCTAAGGAGATGCTTGAAAAAGGTGTAATTGCAGCATCAGAAATTACATGGTACCCTCCTTTGTATCGGTTAATTCTTGCTGGACTAATGGTTTTCACAGGTTCTCTCGGCTTTGAGGAAATCGTGGTCCTCACCAAAATTCTAACGGCAACTATTGATTGCTTGCTTGTTTTGTCAATTTATCTAATTGGTTCAAAACTTTTTAGGGTTGAGTGCGGGGTAATTGCGTCAGCTTTGCTTTTATTATGTTTTCCGTTTTATGAAATCAATTTCTGGGGTGGGTATTCTAGCCTACTGAGTTTGCTTTTTGCATGTGTACTTGTACTGTATTTACCTTTTGAGACAGAAAGCACCGCCCATAAAGTAGTAATTTTTCTTGCAGCAGTTTCAATAGTGTTAACGCATCAATTTACAACATTCACCATAGGCATTATTTTAGCAGCGTATACCATTATCGCATTATTTTCTTTTAGGAGATCTTTCTCTGTTCGGTTGTTGATTATAGCTGTCTTGGGCACTTTAATAGCTTTCTCCATATGGTATTTACCTGTGATTATTCCCAATCTAGACATTATAGTTACGCATGTCTTCTTTAGCCAAAGACAATATCTTAATCTAATACGCCAAGTAGGTTTTGAAAGGTACATGTTAAATTTCGGCTCCATCCTATTCTTAGCATTTATTGGGGCAACCTTATCTTTCATTGAATGTCGCAAGAAGCGCGCTCTTAACTTTTATACCCTCTTGATCCTCTCTTTCGCCATACCTTTAGCTTTATCACAATCATATTTTTTCGGCATTCTAGTGCCCTATGATCGATTTATATACTATGCATTAATTCCTATGGTTGTTTTTGCTGCTAGTACCATATATTTAGCTTTAAAATTCGTATTTTTTGATATCTCACAAATCAGTCGGGTGAAATGGCTGGTAAAGCTTTCTTCAGCTCTCTTAACTATTGTAATTATTGTCTCCCTTTATGTATCGAGATCGCCAATTCTCACTGACAAAATTTCAGAAGCAACAAGTCACTACTATTCATACATTTCTCCACCATTTTATGACGCAGCTTTATGGCTTCGTTCGGCATACCCTGAAAATGGCACTGTAATTGTAACTGAAAAGCCGGGTCTCTTTTTTGGTTTAGTTTCAGGTAAATCCACAATTATGGAGGTCGATCCAACAATTGGGCGGGATGAAATTGCTGAATGTGTTTTAAATTTAGCTTATGAAATGGAAAACCCCGTTACATTGTTTAGAGTTTTTGAGGCTCCATTGCCTTATGAACTTGATCAATATAATGTTTTGATACAAGGTATTTGGAGAAGAGCTTCATTCCTCTATAGTGAAGAAAATATAGTATCATGTACTGTAAATGGCTCACAGTTTACCGTTAAACTTGCAGAATTACCTCGTAGGATTTTATGGATCCAAAAAGGTAGCCGTCCCTCATTATGTATTCAATATCTCTCAGAAGGTAGATTCATTATAAATGAGGTTGTTGAAATGTCTGATAGCGTACTCTGGACTAAGGTCAACTGGACATTTATACCCCTAACTCATGACATTGACCACTTGCTCATTCACTTGAGCATTCAATTTGACCTCAACTTATCATTCAATTTAACATATGTCCCAGGGGTCTTTGAATGGGGTAACCCTTGGAATTGGCCAACATCCCATGGGGATAACTACCGCTGGGTATTAACAGGCTTTGACACTAAGACTATGCCTAACAGAAATATCGCCGTATATGACCCAAAAAACAAGGTATTGTTTGCTATCAAGTTTTTAGACGTCCCGAACTATGGGAATATTGGAGCCTTAGACTCCAGGCAGATTGATGCGTTAAGACTATTTTATGAGTATGAAAACGTAACATGCCCGGTAACCTTTACATATTTAACCATTAATCTATCTGAGGAAAGCATCCCAAAGTTAAGGCTTGATGAATTCCAGGAAATATTTGATTGGAGGGGAAGTTTTACTGTTAGTTGCAGAGATTATACGACATTTACTAAAGAACGGAACATTCATTTTTTAGTTTTCAACCGTGATAATTTTAGGTCTGAGCTTTTAAACACTAGAAGACTAAGCTTAATTTATTTAAATAAAAATTGCACAGTATGTAAGGTTGTACACGAGATTAATTAGCTCTCTCGTGAGAAGGTTTAAATTTTATAAGCCTATTGTAGGTTAGAATCTGAGGGAAGCCACTTGGATGATGCGCAAAAGCATGAAATTCTAAGAGCTTATGAATTCAGAAAGCAGTGGCCACCATATACATATAGAGAGCATATAGATGTGACGCCTGAGCTTCTTAAAGAATATACTAATTTTCTTGAGAATACTGAAAATAAGAGCGGGAAGGTGATGGAGTTACAGCCTTGGGTCACCTTCTGTGACTCCAGATGCACTTTCTGTTATTATCCATCAAGTATCTTCCGCCCAGAGCTTGTTGAGCCGTATCTTGAAGCCTTAAAAAGGGAGCTTAAGATGTATTCTGAGACTCGTTATGTTAAAACAAGCGAGTTTGATGAAATAGTTTTGGGTGGCGGTACTCCTTCTGTTCTATCAGCGGAGCAAATGATAGACATAATTGAGTTTTGTAAGAGAAATTTCAATATAAGTGATGATTCTATGATACAAGTCCCCGCATAGACACATAATTTAGATGAGTATAAACTAAGGAAACTTGCTGAATATGGCGTTTTCCAACTGGATGTAGGTGTGCAGACATTTAATAATGAGCTACGGCGTAAGCTGGCTATTCAAGATAGTGGTGAGCATGCTGAGGAGATTATAAAGCGAGCTAGAGAACTTGGCTTATACGTTTGTATAGACTTGATATACAACCTGCCAGGCCAAACAATTGATATGTGGAGGTCCGACGTTAAAAAGGCTATAGAGTTAAACCTTGAAGGCGTAGACTGTTATCCTCTCGAAGTTTACCCAGGCACTATATTAGATATGCAAATTAAACGTGGAGAAGTACCGCCTCCTGCTGACTGGAAAACTGAAGCACTGATGTATATAGAAGCATTAGAGTTATTTACAAATGCTGGCTATGTTCCGGTAGGGCATGATCGATTTACAAGGGTGAGAGAACATGTTGAAGAATCATGTGTTAACGGCTGGCCATGGGCAGGTATCTTAACCACTGGAGCAGGGTGTTTTATGGGTTACCTTGATCGTTACTCCTATCAAAATGTTGACAACCCATATGAATATATTAGACGTGTTGGAGATGGTATTTTTCCAATAGGTAAGATTCATAAGTCAACAGTTGAGGATATGATGAAAAAAGTTATGGAACGCCTCTACATCCGCCTCCCAATTGATAAAGAGGAATTTAAGGAGAAATTTGGTAAAACTCCTGAAGAAGTTTTTCCTGAGGAAATTAAACGGCTAAAAGCTAAAGGCCTCATAGAGGTCACGGATAAGGAGATTCGACTAACAAAGCTCGGTGACATTTGGCGGATAAACATTGCTTGGGAGTTTGCAAATGCCAGAGTAAAAGTATAAAATCCTACATTAACAAAAATCGGGGGATTCTGCGAATTTTTGCAATAAATATCACGATGCTGCTTTAACATTTGTTTCTATGCAGTAAACCCCCTGAGCTGTAGCTACTGTTATACGGACTGGCGTACCTAGGTCGTAAATCATAATGTTTGCTGGCTTGACAACATAAACAAGCATAGTCCATCCTGATTGAAGGACAAAGTCGTCTCCTGCTACTTTAAATGTGAATTCTGCGTCGCCTATTT
>JAGTRA010000031.1:0-1300 GCA_018396935.1 Candidatus Bathyarchaeota archaeon | reverse complement strand
CGCCTATTTTGATTTTATTAGCTTCGTCTCCCTTATTAGTGACATTCTCCACGTATGGCATGTTCGCCATAACTATATTTTTTGTCTTATTATAGAGCATGTAGGTTTCAGTGCTATTCCACGGGCAGTCCTGACCTTTTATTGTTATTTTACTTAAAATAACGTCTGTAGGGCCATTATTAACTATCACAAGCGAGACTAGGGAGTAGGTGCTATTCTTATACCATACATTGCATTTAGTGAGATAAAGCGACTCTTTCTGAGCCTGATTACCCGTAACACTAATGGCAAATGTGGTTACCACCGCAGATAACATCACCACAACTACTAGTATTATCAGATTCGCTACAGGCGTGCCTAAAGCTTTTGACTTCCTTAATAGCTTCATTATTTTTCCTCCGTCAAGTCTTTCCTTGGGTTGTTGACTTTTATTGTAAGTATTTGCGGGTTTTCTCTAACTATGTAAAGGTATGTTAGCGACTTACATTGGTAAATTAGCTGTATCCCATGTTTTTCGATGTATCTTAACAAGTTCAAGTATTGCTCCTCTGTGCCCTTTAGAACCATACCTACATAGTACAGGGGTTCAGTAGGTGCTATGTTCTCATGATTTTTCTTCATAGGCTTTTACTCCATCTTTCAATCAAATTTGATTTTCAATTCATATCTGAAATATTACGAAGTAATAAATATTGCTTATTTTAACGCAGTATTCTAATTTTTTCTTCATTCTTCATTTAGGAATATATTCGGCATCGGCAAATGCTAGATTAATTGTAAAAGAATATTGGCTAAACCACCCAACGTTATGGCAGTGATTATGTCGATGAAGGTTATGGCTGTCGCTTTTCTCCATCCAAGTTCCCTTGTTAAAGCTGCAATTGTAGCTATACATGGTGTGTATATCATTGTGACTAGGGAAAAGACAATCATTTGAGTAGCCGTAAGAGCAGTAAGTGGCATCAGGTTTGCGAGGAGTATGATAGCTAACTCCTTACGCAGAATTCCAAAAAACAGAGGAATCCCGGCTTCTGCTGGTAAACCTAGCCAACCAGTGATTACAGGTGATAATAATGAATTCGCAACTCCTAAAATCCCCATAACGTCCAGAGTCGTTATAATCAAACTTCCACCTATAATTATCGGAAATGCAATATAAAGGAAGTCTTTGGTTCTCGCCCAGGTTTTTGCCAATACGTTTTTCATAACTGGTTTTTTATATGGCGGCATTTCCATTATAAGGCCTATTGGCTCTCCTGGAAGAACTTTAAAAGCCAATCTGCCAAGTGCTAAAATGAGA
>JAGTRA010000030.1 GCA_018396935.1 Candidatus Bathyarchaeota archaeon | reverse complement strand
GGAGGCATGGATCAACGGAAAGCCCATGTCCTAGCTAGGGAAATCTTTCCAAAAATGGGTTGGAAGAAGCCTGTAGCAGTTCATCATCACTTGTTAATGGGCTTAGCTCAACCTGTTAAGCTTAATACACGCGACAAACTTGAACAGGTTATAGCCAGCAAAATGAGTAAATCTAAACCTTGGACAGCCATTTTCATCCATGACAGCGAAGAGGAAATAATAGCTAAACTTCGCAAGGCGTGGTGCCCGGAGAGACAGGTGGATATGAACCCCGTTTTAGAGATAGCGAAGTATATAATATTCCATGAAAGGAAATCCTTCAGAGTGGAGCGGCCATCTAAATATGGTGGAGACATAGAATTTGGAAGTTATAGCGAACTTGAAAATGCATACAAAAGTGGGCAACTTCACCCTCAAGACCTTAAAAACGCTGTAGCAAAGGAGTTGGCGAGAATCCTTGAACCCATTAGAAGTTTCTTTGAAAAGGACAAAGAAGCTAGGGAATGTCTTGAAATAGTAAAGAAAGCTGAGGTGACGAGATAGGAATATGATATCTAGAATGAAGGAAATAGAGGAAAGAATACAGCTGATCCTCGAATGTATAGCCGAGGAATCCGCTAAAGGAACCCCAATAATAGTTGAAGGCTTAAAGGATATGAAGGCTTTAGAAGCCCTTGGGGTATCTGGGAGGATAATAATGGCTAAAGCTGGGGGTAAATCAATCCATGACGTCATAATGGAGGTGGAGGAGTGTCAAGCTCGAGAAGTAATCCTCCTCTTAGACTTTGACAGAAGGGGGCGCGAGTGGACGAGACGCTTAAGGCAGCGGCTTGAGAGATCTGGAACTCGCCCAAATACGGAATACTGGAGCCAACTCCTACAGCTTGTGTGGCGAGAGGTAAAGGATATTGAGGGGTTGGTAAGTTATATTGAAACACTGAAGCGGAGGCTATACAATCAGGCATAAAATTATATGCTTTAAGCAATTATTCTACTCGATCATCTGAGCACTTCTTGGCTTCTTCAGCAAAAATTTTTAATTCTTTCAACTTCATGAAAATGCGTTTCTCCTTGGGGAATTGGTCATTATAACGAATTGAACAAGCGTCGCAAGCTGCTTACCAGGGAAAATACAACGTTCAACGTTACGCCATCACAAGCAGTCGAGGGATGCGTATCCTAAAATGGCTTAGGAAGACTTTGGAGCCAACCAGTCTATAAACTGTCGCGGATCACTACATCTCACTTGAACCTTTATAGGTCCAAGGGGCGACTCCGCGAAGGCCTTGGAGAAGGATATGTGCCCAACATAAGCCACTTGCTTATTAAGGTAGAAGATTATTGTATCACCGATCAAACCTTCAAAGAGGATGGTTCTTGCAGCATCACAAATGCGCTCCCTCCTAAGGAGGTTATAAAATTTTGATAAAGTTTCAAAACCTTTGGCTTCAACCACCAAAATGCCTCCTTCACCTTGAGGGTGAGGCTTAAACTCTAGAGGTAATGGGCCCAAGACATTTTCGACGGCACGCCTTACCTTCTCTTCGGATTCTGTCGGATTAACTTCAACCTCAACTCGAATTTCTATCTCATCCACTCTGCCTCAATCCTCGCTAAAACTTCTTTAGCCTTAATTTTAGCCTCCTCTAACCCGCCATTGTTAATTATCATATAGTCGGCCATGGCTATGGCGTTGCCTAAACCTACGCTTAGCTCTCGCATATCCCTTTCATGAAAAATCTCCCAGCTTTGAGGGTCATCACTCCGCTGGCGGTTAAAAAGCCTCTGGAATCTAAGTTTTGGGGGCGCATGAACTGCTAGTAACACGAAGTTCCTGAAACTTCTTTTAAACTCTTCAACTTCAGCTAGGCTACGGATGCCATCAACTAAAATCCTATCCTCTGGTCTCTCAACAATCTTAGCCAGACACCTCCTAGCTATAACGGCTTCACCCTCTGAACGCCGTAGCTCAAGCATAATGCGCCCAATATTTTCCGGACTCGGATTCAAACCCCTCTTGCGAGCTTCTTCGCGAACCTCATCACCCATCACTACGATTCCATAACCTCTCTCCTTTGCAACCTCCACAATAACGGATTTACCAGCTCCAGGCATTCCTGCCAAGCCAACAACCAACTTTTCTGGAGACATATCAGGCTCAACCCTTAAATCCTCTATGAATATTTAAACGTTAAAGTGTTTAAGCCAATTTATAGCATTTTTAGTGTTTAAATGAGAGAAAATGGCGGAGACATTTAGCCCCTCTTAATTTTTTCAAAACGCATATTGGCAACTTATGCGTCTTTAGATGGAATGAATAAAGGAATGATAAATATGTCTGAAGCCATAAGAAGCTTTATAGCTTTTGATATTGACGATCAACAGATTATTGATAAAATTCAGAGCTTTCAAAGAATCTTGGCTAAGACAGGCGCTGATCTGAAACTGGTGGAGCCTCAAAATATTCATATTACCTTAAGATTTCTCGGAGATATAACCCTAAACATGGTCGATAAAGTGTATGATGTTATGAAAAATGTTTCATTTAAGCCATTTACCATCAAGATCCAAGGGGTTGGCGCCTTCCCCAAAATTCACCGCCCATCCGTTATATGGGCTGGTGTAAAGCAAGGTACATTAGAATTACGAAGCATATTTGATCAACTTGAGTTTGGCTTGCGCCGACTTGGATTCCCACCTGAGCCTAAAGGTTTTAGCCCCCACATCACCATTGCCAGGGTTAAGTCTGGCAGAAGCAGATCTGAACTTGTAAAGAAAATTAATGAGAACGCTAATATTGAATTCGGGTCTTTTACAGCTGAATGCTTAAGGCTTAAAAGAAGCGAGTTAACGCCTAAAGGCCCAATATACTCGACTCTCAGGGAGTTTAAACCCGGATTGAAGGCTTAAACCATGTTAACGAAAGTTGAGGATGTTTGTCGAGAAATCTTGGAGAGAGTTACGCCAAAGGAGGATGAAAAAGTAAGAGTGGAAGCACTAGCAGAGACTCTAGTGAAACGAGTTGCTAATGTGGCTGAAAAATTTGGGATAAAAGCTAACGTCCGTATTGAGGGGTCTGTAGCGAAAGATACTTGGCTAAGCATGGAGCCAGATATAGATGTCTTCATACGCCTCCCAACAAGCATACCCCGCGAAGCACTTGGAGAAATTGCCCTAAAAATAGCTAGAAAAGCTGTTGAGGGGGCAAAGCAGATTGAGAGATTCGCTGAGCATCCATATCTTGAAGCCGTAATTGACGGTATTCGTGTAAATATAGTTCCATGCTACGATGTTAGACCTGGAAAGTGGATAAGCGCTACTGATCGTACGCCATATCACACAGACTATGTTAAGAAGTGCTTAAACCAACAGATGCGGGGGGAAATCCGTTTACTAAAAAAGTTTATGAAAGGCATAGGCGTCTATGGTGCTGAAATAAAAATTGGAGGCTTCAGCGGATACCTCTGCGAGTTATTGGTGATATATTTCGGATCCTTTTTAGAGACGTTAAAAGCCTTTGCTAGGTTGAGAAGGCCCATGATTATTGACATAGAAGGCCACTATAAGGGCAGGAATGATGAAATCCCACTTTTATTTAGGGATCCCCTTATAGTTATAGATCCGGTGGATCCAGCTCGAAACGTAGCCTCAGCTGTACAACCTGAAAGACTCTATTCCTTCGCAGCTGCAGCTAGAGCTTTCCTTGAAAAACCAAATATTAAGTTCTTTTACCCTCCTGAAGTTAAGCCATTAACTGTGCAAAAGTTGAGGGAAAAACTTGAGGGCATGGGGACAACATTAATATTCCTAGCCTTTGAGAATATTAGCACCGTCCCCGATGTTTTATGGGGGCAACTTTATAAGTCACATAAAGCATTGGTGAGGCTTCTACAACTTAATGAGTTTAAACTGCTTCGAAGCGCATGCTGGAGCGATGAAACGAAATCGAGCATGTTCATATTTGAGTTAGAGCATCGCTTTTTATCTCAAGCCAAAAAACATTTAGGGCCACCCATTGAGAAAGTAGAGGACTGTAGGAGATTTATCCAGAAACACGCATCAAGTCATGGAACCATAGCGGGACCATATATTGAGGATAGTAGATGGACTGTTATAGTAAAGCGAAAGTACATAGATGCCGTAACATTGCTAAATGATAAGTTAAAAGTTGATGGTGGCAGAAGCATAGGAATATCCAAGGATATAGCTAAAGCCATTAAAAGAGAATTTAAGATATACGTAGATGATCAAATAGCTAAATTTTATGAAGAAAATGAAGAATTCGCTAAGTTCTTAACCGATTTTCTCGATGGAAGGCCTATATGGCTAAGGGATTCTTAAAAAGTGTGAAATAATCAGTGAGAGTCCTAGGATCCAACAGTAGAAGGCAAAAAAGTGTAGCCGTTGCCTTTTAACAATTTTCCAAAGAGTCTTCAAGCTGAGGTAACCAGTAACCATAGCTACCATAGCGCCTGCCGCTACCTCTAAATAAGTTACCTCTGTAGATGATAATACGCTAAAATCCATAAGTAAGGTTATGCAAAAAGCACCTATTATCGTGGGTATAGATAATAGGAAGGTGAACCTGAAAGCTTCTTCACGTTTAACACCCATTACTAAAGCGGCGGCGAGTGTCAACCCGCTTCTAGAAAGACCTGGGATAACGGCTATCCCCTGCACCGAGCCTATGACTAAAGCTTTTTTTATACTTATTTCCTCACATCCCTCTCCTGAAAACTTTACGGAGTATAGGATAGCACCGCAGATGAGTAGTGCAAAGGCTATAGGTAAATTGTTCAGCAAAGTTAAGCTTTCAACTATAATCTTAAGGATCAATCCAAGAATAGCCGTAGGGATCAACCCGAAAATTAATGGAAAAATTAAACGTCCATCGGCTGATTTAAAGTCTAAGTGGATGATGGCTGAGAGTATATGCTTAACATCACTTCTGAAGAATGAAAGCACAACAATAAGAGTGCCAACATGCAGGGTAACATCAAAGAGTAAAGGAGGTTCTAAACCCATGATTTTTTCAGCAATCCTCAAGTGTCCACTACTTGATATTGGGAACCATTCAGTAATGCCTTGAATTAAACCCAGGATAATTATTCCAATTAATTGATCCAATAACATGACACCTTAAATGGTACAAAACTATCTTAAGGTTGCTTAAAATATTTTTTAATAGAGACAAATCCATGAAGAATCAAATGGAGGCGAAGGTCTTGAAGCTACTCCTCGACGAAATGTACGCTGGATTAAAGGAGTATTTTGAAATTCTAGGTTGGAAGGTTTTAACAGTACATGATGTAAACTTACAAGGTGCAAAAGATAGGGAGATCGTTGAATATGCAAGAAATTATGGCTTACTCCTGATCACTCAAGATCAAAAACAAGCTGAATTAGCGGAATTAGCTGGTGTAAAATACGTTTTAATATCAAATGCGATTATCGCAAAAATCGCGGATGCCAAGATAAGAGAGAAATATCCAGACGCCGTGCAGAGTGGAGACGATCCTTAATTTGACAATAGCGACAAGGACGATATGAGAATAAAGTGTTAGGACCGAGCTGAAGACAAGATTTCATTGAGGTAATTTTGCCCGTTGGTGTCCGAGATTGTTTAAATTACGGTTTCTAAAGCAAAAGATTTATTTTGAAGACTATATCGAGAAGTTGTTGCTCTAGGGGGTTAGAAGAAAGGAAGATGATCTATACTACACGTAACGTCTCGACTTCAGCTGGGGGTATCCTCCATGCTGAAGTAAAAGACTATAATGGTAATCATGACACTGAGCATGCTCTACTCCATAGGAGTTGGGCTACTTGGCCCAGTTTACCCTATATTTGTAGTTAATCGTTTCTCAGCCTCAATACTTGACATAGGATTTTTATATGCCCTTTTTGGTTTTATCGCCGCCATTTTCCAGGTTTTGGCTGGAAAACTTGCCGATAACCATGGAAGGGAACGCGTATTCTTTGCGGGTGTCATGCTGGGTGCTATTTGCTCAGTAAGTTACATATACGCCTCTGACATAAAGCAGTTATACGTCATAGAGCTTCTATTTGGAGTTTCTTATGCATTGCAAAGGCCATCCATGCTAGCTATGATGGTTGATTTAAGTGATCGAAGAAGCCGAAGCACGGTTCTTGGCATGTTTGAATCCATCTACACGATGATTGAAGCTATTTCAGCTCTTCTAGCTACCATAATAATTAGCCAGATAGGATTTGAAACTCTTTTCTTCATATGCTCAGGTTGCCAAGCAACCTCTGGCTTTATAGCACTTAAATACAAACGCTAAGGTTATTACTAAGGAAATTAAGTTAACAAGTAATGTTGATACCTGAAGCCCGGTGGTGTAGCGGTCAAGCATGGGGGCCTCTGGAGCCCCTGACGGGAGTTCGAATCTCCCCCGGGCTACCACCAAATCAGAACTTACGGTCCCGATACCTTATTTTCGGTTTCATCCATTTCTTTAAGCTGTAATTCTTTTGTAATGGCTTTTTCACAGATTTTTGAAATATTTAAGCCTTTTTGTGGCTTCTAGCAGCGCTTGAGGATTAAGTTTATGGTTACCGTTTCTTAAAACGGCCCATGCGCGCACAAACAAACATAGCACTTCCTAGCCTTAAAAATTTAATCCAAAAAGCCAGAATGGGGGGAGGGGGGTATCCACTAAAAAGGAAGAAATTAGAATAAAAAATAACCATTTTTGCTTTAATTTTTCATTTAATATTTTACTAAATAATTTTTTAATAAAAAATTAATAAAAAATTTACTCTTGATACTTTAACTGCCCCACATTAACTTTAAGCTCCGGAGCACTCATTACAAGCTACAGGATGAACTACCACATATAACGAAAGGTAGATTAGGGCAGTAAGAAATACAGGTTTGAACACATGTCGCCCAGTGAATAGATAGTATTGAGATATCTATATAGACAATGGAATATACATGACAAGAAATTGAATTATCTTCTTATTGATAATCTATTTTTCTCCTCTTTATATTTTGTTGTGATTGATGGTGCGTAAATGGTTTATATTAAGATTTCAGATATAACGCTTGGTCTCTAATATGCGAAGATCAAAACTTGAAACCTATATTGATATATTAAGCGCATTAGCTAATAAAGGGCCATTGAAGATAACTCATATTTCATATAAGGCAAATCTAAACTTTAACACTCTCCAAAGGTGTATAAAGTTTCTTGTGAAGCAGAATCTCGTAGAGGAGAAAGTTACAGAAGATGGACGGAGGGTTTATGCAATAACACCAAAGGGCATTAATGCCATAAAGGCCTTCATAGAGTTGAAGCAGGCCTTACCCATTGACGAAGAACCTGTCAGGATCCCAATTATATGTGAAAAAAGCCACATAGATGCTGACGAAGATTACTAGCAGCGGAATTCAGCAATTTACCATTTTTTATTTGCTTAGTAAGTCTTAAGTAGCGAAAGGGTTGCTTACGTTAAGATGTGAAATTATGGTTGAAGAGAAATTAGTTGTTATTATAGAGAGAAAAATGTTGGAGGCAGTATTGCATAATGCAAAAAGGCTTTACCCGAGAGAGTTGGTGCTTCTACTTCGAGGGAAAAAGCAACATAATAAAGTTATGATTAAAGAGGCGATTATTCCTCCCCTCGCTACTTATGGCGAAGGATTTGCAAGTATTCCTCTTTCCATACTTCCTATGGATTTTTCAATAGTCGGAACTTTACATTCTCATCCGTCAGGAAGCCTTAATCCATCCCTAGAGGATTTAAATAATTTTTGGGGCAGCATACTAATAATTTGCGGTTTTCCATTCACAGACGAAACGTGTGTAGCAGCGTATAATCATAATGGGGAAAGACTGAGCATCAAACTCATTGAATAGAACACAGGATGGCTATCTACAGAAGATTTAAAAATTGTGTTTCAGTCTGAACAGTTATTAATGCAGATGGTGAAAGGATTGGGTGGAAGAGGGCAATTATTCATTTTGCCTTGGAGATGCACTTTCGCCTGTGATAGCTCATGTTTACATTGTGCATCGGCAAATAAACCCCAAGCTGATGGAGAATTAAGCACCCGTGAAGCTATACGAATGATTGATTTGGCATATGATTTTGGAGTAAGCTGGATTGGCATAACAGGCGGCGAACCCCTCTTACGTGGCGACCTCTTTGAAGTAATTGAGTATGCGAGGAAAATAGGCTTAAATGTCAGCATGATAACAGGTGGCCGCCACCTAGACGATAAAAAGTTTGAGGCTATTGCGAGGAATGAGGCGCGAGTTTCAGTAAGCATAGATGGCGCTAAAAAAATTAATGACATGATTAGGGGATTGGGTGCATATGTTGAAGCCCTTTCAGCCATAAGAAGGCTTTCTAGAGAGAAGCTTCTAAATTGTCTAGTGTATACATTCGCTAATATCAACAACACAGTTACGAATGTTAATGAAGAAGATATTAGGCATGTTCTTGATCTTGCAGCTTATTATGGGGCTAGATGGGTTATATATCATAGCTTCATCCCATATAGTAGTGATAGTAAGGCATTAAAAGTGGATCCATCGCCCCAACAGTATGAATGGGTATGGAACAAATTGTATGATTTGCGCTCAGTTTATAAGGGTAAGCCTGAAATAAACGTTTATTGCCCATTTTTTGCAAGAATTGCAAAGCAAAGAGGTTTACCAGATTTTGAAAGCTGGTTTAACGGCTTCTTTTTAGGCAGATGCTTCTTCGGCAAATTTATGAGCATCGCTGAAAATGGAGATGCCATACCATGCAGCTACTTTGATGCTAAACGTATAGGTAACATAAGAACTAAAACGCTCAGGGAAATATGGGAAGAAATGCAGACATCAGAGTACTTCATTAAAGCTAGAAGTAAAGATAACATTAAAGGCAAATGCGGAGTCTGCGAGTACAAGGATATATGCGGGGGCTGTAGGGCAGCTGCATATCACTATACAGGTGATGTATTAGCTTCAGACCCTAGATGTGCATATGTGCCTAAAGCGCTGAGGGAAAAATAACGGCAGCATATCCTTTTATAAATAAGGAGTACGCTTGTAATGGATCGTTTAGCTGAGGCTGAAAAAGTTGAAATAATAAGCTTGATGGACAACTCGATAGACATGCTATCTACGATAAATAGAACAGAGGTTAAAACTTTTAAGGAATGGATGAAAAAGCCTCTTAAGCTTCCAATAGCGGAACATGGATTTTCAATGCTTGTTCGAGTTTGGACAAAGGGTGAGAAGCATGTCGTACTATTTGATACAGGCATAAGTCCTTTAGGGATCATCATAAACGCCAGACGTATGGGGATAAATCTCTCGGAAGTAGAGACGATCGTGTTATCCCATGGACATTACGACCATTTTGGCGGATTATCTGCGGTAATTAAGGCGATAAAACGTGAAAATCTGCCCATAATAGTTCATGAGGACATGTTTAAGACCCGCGGCTCTGAAGCAGATAATGGAACTATAAGGAGGTACCCTGCTTTTCCATCAGATTGTGAGGTTAAACCAGCTAAGTATGTTAAGACAAGGGAACCCTATCTTATTGCTGGAGGCTCTATCCTGGTCACGGGGGAAATCCCAAGGGAAACAAAATTTGAAAAAGGCTATTCAAGACATAGAGCGCTCATAAATGGCGAGTGGGTTCCAGACCCGTGGATTTGGGATGACCGCGCTTTAGTAATTAAGCATATTAAAGGCTTAATTATTATATCAGGTTGCGCCCACGCAGGGATAATTAATACCATAAATTATGCGAGAAGAATAACTGGCGTTAACAAGGTATATGCAGTAATGGGAGGGTTCCACCTAGCTGGTAAAGAGGACGAAAAACGTATAGGTATAACAGTGGAGGAGTTTAAATGTATAAAACCGGAGATTATAGTGCCTTGCCATTGCACAGGTTGGAGAGGAATTCTTGCGATATTTGAAGCTATGCCGGATGCTTTTATATGGAATAGTGTAGGAAACTTGTATCAGCTTTAGGGCAAACGACTATTTATTACTCCAAAAAGGTTTAGTATATGTTTAATTGATATTCCAATGATTTGTATGG
>JAGTRA010000029.1:2152-10102 GCA_018396935.1 Candidatus Bathyarchaeota archaeon | reverse complement strand
AACGCGGGCAAGCCTAGCCATAGCCTCAAGCCTTGTTTTCCCCCGGCCGTCGGGAGTATCCACCGTGTACTCGTCCTCGCTTATGTTCCCTAGGATGAGGTGGACATCCCCTGACTGGGCGAAAAATTCAGAGGAAACCCTCACCATCCTACCCCTAAGCGGTACATAGCCCACAATAGCCGCTACATTCGTCCTTAAGGCGCCTGTATAAACCAATTCACCATTGCCAAGCTTCTCTAGGTCAGTTTTGCCCTCAGCAGCAATTCTCCCATTAACTATGGGGATTATACTCGTACTAGTGCTACCCGTATCCACAACTATACAGTTTCTAAAAATTTTTGAAGCCATCCAGCCTGTTGCAGCCCAATTAGCTGAAGCAACAAGCAGAGGGCTCCTCCTAGCCTCCTCCACCGTCACTAATTGAGCGTTAACTGTTAAAACGTAAATGGGCTCCTTCGGAAACTCCATGGCTAAACAGTCTAGTATGTGACTCACCCCCTCCCTCTTGGTCTGATAGACGTCTGAAAGCTCCGCCGTCATAGTTACAGCCAAACAGTCTATAGCCTGCGGGGCGAGGCTTGACACTAACTCCCTTAAAGCCTCTGGAAGAGCGTTTTTACCCCTCTTCCATATTGGGAAATACCTTATACACGCTTTTAACGCCTTTAACCTAGAGCCTTCAATTTCAATAAGCGTAGCCTTAATATTTGCGCCTCCAATATCAAGCCCTAAAATCCTCACCGCTACTTCCCTCCCCATAAATGCGCTGCATTAAGCCCTTTCTAACCCTATAAAGCTTGTTTAAGGCTGAATGCGGCGTTGAGCCATAAGCCTCTATAAAAGCGTAGGTGAACCCGCCTAATTCTATTGGAGGCGTTAAAACGTTCTCCATGCCATAAACGTCTATTGAGGCTTTACGCCTTAAATTTTGGATCTTAACCTTCTGGAAGGCTGAAAACCCCCTTACCTCACATATGCTTGGGCTTTCGCCACAAAAAACAGCGTTTATTATGCTTTGAGCTGGATTAAAGCCTACAACCCTGCGTAATCCTACATAGGACGTTGTAAGCCTAGGATTAACCTCCATAACGTAGGCTCTGTCCCCTGCTAGTATAATGTCAACCCCTACATAGCCCCTAAGCCCATTAAAAATGCTTACAGCCTCCTCCGCAGCCTTAAAGGCTTCATTTTTCAGCGGATGCTCCAGCGGAACCATTCCACCCTCATAAAGGGATTCAAGGCTTGGAGGCGACAACCTAATCCTCTGCATATTCAATGTTATCGGCGTTGCCTTTTTATCCGTAGCAATTAGGCTAACGCTGGCATTAACCCCCCTTATAAACTTCTGTATTAGGAATCTTTCCCCTCCAGCTTCATTCCTCACCTTTCTTATGGCTGAAGACACTTGATTTAATGCTTTCACAATGCTTAAGCCCGCGCAGCTAGCGCCACTTAAAGGCTTAAAAACCACTGGGAACCCTAAACTCCTAGCCATCTGCCCAATTTTAGCGGGGCTTTCGTCAATATTAACCTCAATGGTTTCAGGGACATTTAACCCAGCCCTCCTCAACTCTAAATAGGCTTTCGCCTTATTTGAAACAGCCTTTATAGCCTCTGAAGTGCAGTTAAGGCTCATTACGCCTTTATCTTCAACAATCTCTATAAGGCTTGGAAGCGCATCCTCTGGAGCTATTATGTATGCTGCATCTAAGCCTTCCAAAGCCTTTACAATAGCCCCTCTAAGCTCCTCCTTTGATTTCACCAATATTATTTGCTCCGCCCTTAGGAGGCTGGCTAGAGGTTTAAGCCTTAAATCAAGTAAAGCCGTCACACTATGGCCTGCAGCCTTCAAGTCTTCTATAAGGGTGCGTAGCATGGCGAAGCCTTCGCTTAAAATACTTGTTGGAATAGGCTCGCCTGCAAATCCGCCGCTTGAAATATGCTCATATACGAAAAGGTTCAACTATAAGCCCAAGCCAATACTCTTTATGGTGGTTACTATTGAAGATTATCCCAGTTATTGATGTTTTAGGCGGTTTAGCTGTTCATGCAGTTAAAGGCGAGCGGCAAAACTATAAGCCTATAAGAAGCGTTTTATGCAGCTCAGCTAACCCCCTTGAAGTGGCTAAAACCTTTAAGAGCTTCGGCTTTAGCGAATTATACCTAGCAGATTTAGACGCCATTATGGGTAGGGGTGGAAATCAAGGGCTTTATAGGAGGATAAAAGATGAAACTGGGCTAAAATTAATGGTGGACTCTGGAGCCTTCGATGCTCAATCCGCCTATGAATCCATAAATGCGGGGGCAGACGTAGCTGTTATTGGAACTGAAACCCTGAAAAGCCTAGAAGCCCTCTCCAACGCTGTGGAGGCTCTAGGCTCAGAGCGCCTCATAGTTAGCTTCGACCTTAAGGGTGGGCGGTTTATAAGCCGATCAAT
The DNA here is from genome assembly GCA_018396935.1 of Candidatus Bathyarchaeota archaeon. Taxonomy (GTDB): domain Archaea; phylum Thermoproteota; class Bathyarchaeia; order Bathyarchaeales; family Bathycorpusculaceae; genus DSZD01. Next base: position 7,664 of record JAGTRA010000029.1, on the reverse strand, counting down.
AGAGGTGGCGGAGCTTAATCCCCTACAGCTAGCTAAGAGGCTTGAGGATATAGGCATTAGCCAAATCATCCTACTGGATATGGATAGAATTGGCACTCGATGCGGTGTAAACCTCAACCTCCTAAAGGCTTTGATAAGTGAAGCAAGGCTTAAGGTTATGGTTGGTGGAGGGGTTAGCAGCCTTAAGGAGCTTCATGTCATCCGCGACATGGGCGCCTATGGCGTCTTGTTGGCTACAGCCCTACACTATGGGGTAATAAGGCCTGAGGAGCTTAAAGCCAGCGGACTACTTTAGCCTAAGCCTCAATATCCCCTTGGACTTCGAGGCGCCTCAGCCTTAAGGCGCCGCATTTATTTAGGGCTCAAAATGTTTAAGAAAAAGAATAGCGAACTAGAAGTGTGAGGTTATTTAGCATGTTGGAGCGAATGTGTATATTAATAATTGACATGCTTAATGACTTTGTAACAGGCTCCTTAAAGTGTGAGAGGGCTCAGCGGATAATTCCAAACTTGAGGAGGCTTGTGGAAGCTGCTAGAAAATTCAGCGTCCCCATTATCTACTGTAATGATGCCCATTACCCTGTGGATTTTGAGGTTGTTAATCGATGGGGCGTCCACGCCTTAAAGGGCAGTGAAGGCGCTGAAGTTATTCCAGAGCTTAAGCCCACAGAGAAGGACTTTATTGTTGAGAAGAGGGTTTATAGCAGCTTCTATGAAACAGGTTTAGATCCACTCTTAAGAAGCCTATATAATGGCGAGGGCGTTAAAACCGTTGTTTTATGCGGCTTACATACAAACATTTGTGTTCGACATACAGCTGCAGACGCCTTCTTCAGGGGCTATAGGATAGTGGTTGCAAAGGATGGAGTGGAAGCCTTTACACAGGAGGATCATGAGCAGGGCTTACGCTACCTAGAGTATGTTTATAATGCTAAATTGATGAGTGTGGATGAAATCATAGAGGAAATGGAGAAGATGAAGCGCTGAATACCGGGGGTGCAGCTGCAACATAAAGCTTATTTCATTCTAGAGCATTTTTAGGATACTAGTGGAGCTCATTGTCAGAAAGCGAATACACGAAAATTAACCTAAATAGGGATTTAGCTGAGTTATTAAGGCGCTTTATAGAGGATTATCCAGAGTATGGCTATCGTACATTAGGCCAGTTTGTTGAGGATGCTGTCCGCCGCCGCATGGAGGAGCTCCACGTTTTTGAGCTTACTCCGAGATTTAGCCACTTTAATATTGATGGAAACGGCGTAAAGGTAGGCGATAAAAAGCTGGGGCTAAAAGCTATACAAATATACTTTAAGCCTGATGGGGTTTTATGCGAATACTGCGGTATAAGCCAATGTGAGCATGTAAAATACGTTCTATCAATACCAGAGGTAAGGGGGATAATTCAAAAGCGGAGGGCAGAGGGCTGGAAGCTTCCAGAGACAGTATAGCCCATTAATGTGGTAGATTATATTGGCTTATGACGCTGTTAAAAGGCATTTAGCCATTGAAAAGCTTGTTACCCGCTCCTCCGTTAAGGGCTTGGAGCGCCGCTACTACCGCTTTAGGCTTGATCGATGGTATGGTGGAATAGTTACAGCAGATTGTGTTGGCTGCGGCCTCCTCTGTAGGTTCTGCTGGGTTTCTGACCGCGTGGCTTATAACCCATCCCATGTTGGATCCTTCTATAGCCCTGAAGATGTTGCATTAAAGCTCCTACATATGGCTGATAAATCCGGGCTAAGGCAGCTGCGCTTAAGCGGTGGAGAGCCAACTATTGGCAAAAATCACCTATTAAGGCTCCTCGAGCTTTTAGACGGCAGCAACCTCTCCTTCATTCTAGAAACGAATGGTATACCCATAGCCTATGACAGTGACTATGCACCGCAATTATCTAGCTACAGGTTTATCCACGTTAGGGTTTCCCTAAAGGGCTGTAGCGAAAATGAATTCGCCATGCTTACAGGCGCAAAGCCTGAAAACTACCGCCTACAATTAACCGCCTTGGAGAGGCTTATAGAGAATGATGTAAGCTGCCACCCCTCAGTTATGGCGTCATTCTCCACGAAAGAGAGCCTAAAAGCCTTAAGGGAGAAACTCGCTGAAATAAGCCCCATCCTAGCAGAAAACTTGGAGATTGAAGAGCTAATTCTATACCCAAATGTAAGGAGGAAAATAGCTAGGTATGGACTACGCTACTACACAAGCTATTACCCAGACAATATACCTCCAGAGCAGATATAGCCCTGTAAATTGCATAAAATAGTAGGGTTAAGGTTTCTTTCTACCTCCAAATTCTTCATAGCTCACTATTTCCTCCAGCTTTTTACGCCTCCTTATTAAATGGATTATGCTACCCTGTAAATCCAGCCTCTTACGGGGGTACCCCATGGCGAGGAGGGCTACCACGCGGTAGTCCTCAGGGATTTTAAGCAACTCCTTAACTCTATCCTCTTTAAAGCTTCCAACCCAGCATGTTCCAAGCCCCTCAGCTGTAGCCGCCAAAACCATATTCTGCATAGCTATTGCAACATCAATCATAAACCATTTCGGCGAAGCCTTCTGATTTCCACACCCAACAATAACAATAGGCGCCTCCTTTAAGAAGCCTGCAAAGGGCGCCTCAGCAAGCTTCCGCCTTTTTTCAGCATCCGTTACAACTATAAAGTGCCAGGGCTGAATATTTTCAGCTGAAGGCGCAAGCCTCGCAGCCTCCAAAACCCTACTCAACACATCCATGGGTATGGGCTCGGGCTCATAAGCCCTAACTGAGCGCCTAGCTTGAATAGCTTCAAACACTTCCATGCTTTAATCATTAACGCTAGAGCCTTAAATAACTTAAGCCTTTAAATACTGACAAATCCCCCTTACGCTACATCTACTACAAAGCGGCTTTCTTTCTCTACAAATTTTTGAGCCATGAATATAGGCTATTGTTTGAAGCCACCCGCCAACCTCCCTAAGCCATGAAAGCTTAGCCCTTAAGCATTTCCCCCTCCTAGGGCATAGAGGCGCCCCTATAGCATTGGAAATAGCCACCGTGCATGCATACTTGATGCATAACTCCTTTTGAGGCATTAAAGTATCTTCAGCATTAACTAGGCCCAAGCGGGAAGCCACCGTATACAAGTGTGTATCACATGGCATAAAATCTGAAGCCTTAAAAGTTGAAAGTATAAGGGAATCTACAGCCTTAGGCCCAAAAAACTTAACAGTTGATAAAAGCCTCCGCCTTACAACATATGGGTTTAGCCTAAAATGGTCACTTACCTCAATGCCTCTAAAACTGGATAAAATCTCCTTAAGCTGTAAAACTTGATAGCTAGAGCCCACCGCCCTAAACTCATCAAGCGAAAGCTTAGAGATAGCCTCTAAATTACAGCCATAAAGCCTCCATAAGCGCCTACACCATTCTAAAACAAACCTTTCATAACTCGTCCTCCTCGATAAGGCTACAGCAATCAAAATACAGCTAAAGTCATGGGGCGCTATTGGAACTCTAACCCCTGGATAAGCCTCAGCAAGCCTAATTAACACATCCCTAAAGGGAAGCCCATTAATAAAATCCTCAAAGGGCTTATGCCAAAGCCCCGCCTCAAGCTTAACAATTTCAGCGACAAAATCAGCATCCTCCAACCCGCACTTAACCATTAAAACATTAGGCTTTTCTTGCCTAAGCTCTAACAAGCCGCCTAAAACCCCAACAACCTTAACCCACGTCCCCCCATAACACCCAACGTACATGCTTGAAACAAAAGAAGGCATCATAGTAAGATCTAAGCTGAAAGGCTCATCAACATTAAGCCTCAACAGCATTTAAAAAACCTATAGCTCTTTTACTAGCATTTTTGGGTTTGATGCGAGGTAGCGGTGCGTGTTTGCGATTATTTCTAAGTCTTGAGCTATTGTCTGTAGTATTAAGCATGTTCTCCATGTGTTCTCGTTTTGATTATCTTTTAGGCTGTTTGAGAATGCTCTCAATAAACCTGATGCTATACATATTATGTTTGCAATCTCCATGAGCTTAGTTGATAACCAAGATGGATTGCAATTGCCACTTGAGGCTAGGTCGTTAATAAGTTTCTTAATGGTGCTTTTGATATTTTCTAGGGTTTCAATGGATAATGTGCCAAGGATGCTTTCAAGCTTCTCTCTATTTGGCTTCTTGTCAGGATTTAATTCAACCCCTTCAATGGCTATTTTGATGTGCTCAATTATGAGGTTGCATCGTTTGCTTGCAAGCATTAAGTGTAGCTTTACTCCCCCATCCGCCTTGTCCATAGCCTCCTCAAGGGAGTTTGAGACATCCATCATAACCCAATAAAAGGCTTGGAGAAGTTGATGAGCATCATGGGCTAAGTTAATCCAACTCAACATTAACCACCATGTGGAAATATTAAATACGGTAATCCATCAATGATATTTTTAAATTTAACTTTCCCTTAAACTTGATTCGGCATTCAATTTTGAATAAAAACAGTTATCTTCGATTTTAAGATGCGAAGATAAAGGCGAAATGGGAGCTTTGCCCGTTAGGGGGCATTTAGCATGGTTGAGGGGCCTACTGCTAAAGCTTATGCCATAAGAATATGCGAGAATTTTAGGGATGAAGTAATTCATGATGTGTATGTAAGGTCTAGGAGGGTTTTCATACCCATTAATGAGCTTTTAGGGAGGAAATTCACGGGGGCAGATTCCCTAGGCAAGAGCATCCTAATATTCTTTGACTATATAGCCATAAGGCTTCACTTAATGATGTTTGGGGCAATACATGTATATGGGCGGGATGAACCCCTCCTAAAGCCTATGGAGAGAGTTAGGCTAATGCTTACTGGAGGCTGTAGAAAGCTTGTTGTTTATAATGCCCCAATTGTTGAAATTGGTGGATTAAACGATATTGTTGAAAATTTAAAGGCTAGTTTAGGGCCTGACCCCTTAAGCAGTGAATGGAGTGAGGATAGAGCTATTGAAAATATTTTAAAGAATCCTAATGAGAAAATCGGCGTCCTCCTCCTAAATCAATCCACTATAGCAGGTGTGGGAAACATCCTTAGGAATGAAATCCTCTTCAGGGCTGGAGTAAACCCTGAAAGGAGAATAAGCGATTTATCAATGGATGAAATCCGTAAAATAGCTTATTACACGAAGAAATTAAGTGAGGAATTTTTAAGCTTAAAACTTCAGGGAAAGGGGATAAAAGAGCTTCTTAAAGTATACAATAGGTTCAGCGGCTTCTGTATGGTGTGTGGAGGGCCAATTAAGTTTTCTAGGCAGGAGCCAATAAACAGAAAGACTTTCATATGCATAAACTGTCAAAAATAAGCCATAAAAAATGGAGGGTTCTAGGGCTTCTCTATCACCGTCAATGTTAAGCTCACTATTTTGGTGACTTTCCCCTGCTCTAAGTCCACTAAAACCATTGCCCTTCCAGTGGCGTCTTTTTTGAGCATTACAATAGCTGTTGTAGCCTTTGCTATAACTGTGCCATCTTCATTAACAACACTTTTAATTAATG
>JAGTRA010000029.1:1013-2084 GCA_018396935.1 Candidatus Bathyarchaeota archaeon | reverse complement strand
TGTAATATTGTATCCTTCATTTAGAAGCTTCTGTACATCAGCATCACTTTTAACTATGTTAAGCACCTTCTCCTTATACCCCTCACTAACTTCTAAGCCATAGCCGCAGAATCCATGGCGGCGCATCCACCCCCTATGCATTGGAGGCATTAGGGGCATTTGAGGCTTTATTGTGGCATTATCTGCTAGCCCTGCAAGGCATATGAATTTAGGCTCCTCACTATTGGAGCTGGCGGGGTTAATGCTACTAGACGTATATGCACTAGCAGGAGACGCTATAATATTCAAAACAGCCACCATCGCTGCTGCTATAAGTAGTGATGCAGCCATCACCAGCTTTTTTCCGTTCATTTTTCACCTCCCCATGGAAATCGCTGAGTTATGGCTTATTATAAGGATTTTTCAAAATTAAGCCATATGTCCCCCCAATTCCCTTAGCAGGCAGCCTCTTACTGACATATTGTTTCTGGAAAAGAATTATAACCCTTATATCGCTACTCTACAAGGTATAGGCGCCCCTCTACGGAGTCTCCATAATGTCTGTGAACACTCGCTACGTTAAATACCTGCTTGGCTGGCTAATTGCTGGCACTAGAGGAGGCTTAACGAGGGCTAAGATAATTCAAGCCCTAAGGGAGGCTCCGCAGAATGCGAATCAATTAGCTAACATGCTTAAAATGGATTATAGAACCATTAGGCATCACCTTAGAGTTCTAGAGAAGAATAAGCTTATTGTATCCGCTGGTGAGGGGTATGGAAAAACATACTTCCTATCCCAAATCCTGGAAGAGAATTACGCCCTATTTGAGGAGGTTGTGAAGAAAATTTGGAAAAAGTAGAAAAGGAAGGGGAGCAAATGAAGAATGGAATGAATCAAAGAATATGGTTACTATTGATACTTCTACCTATCCTGGCAGCTGCAGCTATATTAGCTGCTGTATGGGCTGCTTCAACCTTTTGGCATCCAAGGCTTCCATGGCAGCCTCCGGAGCGGCCATCATACATCCCATGGGATATCGAGTTCTTTTACATTGCTAAAACGGTGATATCCACTATAAACGCAATAACCCT
>JAGTRA010000029.1:0-1003 GCA_018396935.1 Candidatus Bathyarchaeota archaeon | reverse complement strand
CCGCATATTCCTAATGGTGGTGTATATTGACATTTATCGGAAAACCCGCTCAGAATTCACTATAGGCTTAATGATTTTTTCAGCGACACTTCTACTATACGCATTCACCTCAAATCCAATAATTGTAAGGGCTTTTGGCTATGGACTATTCGGCTTGGGGCCATTCGCGTTACTACCCGACTTATTCACATTTGTAGCCCTCACGATTCTCCTATACCTAAGCATCAAGTATTAGCCCCCTCGCTGCGTCATAGCAATATTGTGCGGCGGTATGTCGCCAGCTTTATTACTGTTTCAAGGTAATCGCTTCTATCTTTATCCTTCAAATTAACCTCTATCTTGTTTTCTGTCACCTTAACATTATAGTATTTAACTCCTAAATAATCTAGGAGATCTTTTACGTTGCTACTTTCCACGTGGTTAGGCTTTACGTTAATGTTACATGGTCCAATACTACACATGGCGCAGTAAGCTCCATGAGCGTGGGCATTTGCCTCACATGCAGCCTTAAATACGGTTAAGCCTAAATCCTCAGCCATGCTAATGAATCTGCCTTTTAAGTCAGCCATTTTAGTTTCAACTTGCTTAACCCCCTTAAGGGGCTTAGTCAACCTTTTCTCAACTTCTTTAACATTTACGCCTAAACTTTTCAGGTTCTTGAGAATTCTCTCCGTAACTCTAAGTGACCCTAAGACTATAGACTTCACACCACTTTCAACGGCAATGTTTAATATATCCCCCAATTCAGCGTCAGTCACTCCAGGGATTATCGGCCTTATAAATAGTGAAACAGCTAAACCTGCTTTTGAAGCGTCACCAGCAAATTTTATCCTCTATATGGGGTCTGGGGCTTTAGGCTCAAGCCTTCTATTACGTAGTGTTGTAACGCTTACGAGTATGCTTGCTTTAGGGTCGCCTTGGCAAATACCCTCTGCCAACTCATTTGTGATAAGCGTCTTAGTGGATACTTGCGTCGGCAACTTCAGCCACTTATAGACTTCAG
>JAGTRA010000003.1:11620-23382 GCA_018396935.1 Candidatus Bathyarchaeota archaeon | reverse complement strand
CGATAGACTTATATTGGTATTACGAAATATAAGTTTAGTGTTACTGGAGGAAAATAAATGGCATGTTTCTTAGTTCCTATGGCTCTGGCAATCATCACATCACTCATACAGAAGACGGCGCGAAGCCTTGCTGAGAAGTTGAAGCTTTGGATTCTTAACGCGCTATTATGGGGAGGCGTAATATTGTTAGCGTTAGAGCACGTATGGCATGCCGAAGTAGTCCCATGGCCACCATTCCTAACGGCGATGGCGAACCCTGCAGACATACCAGTAATGCTTCATGAAATGGCCACTGTAGGATCAGCCATGTCAATTGTCACACTAGCCACGTGGGGAACAATCCTTACAATAAGCCACTACATGCCGAAGATAGCAGCTCTAAAGGCTGTAGAACAAGTTAAAAAACCATACATCGCGCGCTAAATTATCAAATCCTTTTATTTTTGAGGTATAGGATTCTGAAAGCCTAAAAAGTTAAACAAAGTTTTAAGAAGGCGACTTCCAATGTAGCAGACAACTAGCAGCAGTATTAGCGACAGCATCCAAAAAGGGAAAATATCTTACGAAGAAAATATACTGAGGTGATGATATAAAGCGAAACTGCTACTTTTTAGCATAGGGAAAAGCTGTTAAACTCGGCGAAATCTATGAAATACCAAAATAGGATACTTAGCAAATTATGCAAAAGAAACGGGTGAATGAGACCCCAAATGAGCGGTTCGGGTCCACCTTCCTCGGGTGCTCCCTGAGCCAATCCAGAAGCGGCTTATAGTCGTACATTAAGATTCCTCACTTTAACACCCAAGAATAAGTATTCTCAGGAATTAAAAGTGGAGAAGGTAATTTGGATCCATTTGATGAGCGGGCCCGGTGGGATTTGAACCCACGTTCTCCGGCTCCGAAGGCCGGCGCCTTGATCCTGACTGGGCCACGGGCCCGTACTGAAACTTTAATGACATAATTGCTGTTATTGAAAATAAAAATATGCCGTAGGTCTGGAACGAGATACTTTGTATTCTAGGTTTATTCTAGAAAATCCTTAAAAAGTATTTGTTTTATTCTACTAATTGTTGGGCCGGTAGCTCAGCTTGGTTGGAGCGTTCGGCTGATAACCGAAAGGTCGCCGGTTCAAATCCGGCCCGGCCCACCAAATTCTTGAGCAGAATCTTTAAATATCAAACAATTTTCTAAAAATTTTGATAAAAATGTTAAGAAGTGAAAGTCGTAAAGCTCGGAGTCGAGCGTTAGCGCTTTTATTTATAAGCTTTTTGGGATGTCGCATTTAATCGGCATAAAATTCGTTAACGCTTATTATGGCAGCGGGGTTTTCTGTCCTAACCGCTATATACCTGAAAATCCTCCTGGTGACACGTATAATGAGATTGTGCTGTCAACTTATACATGTTATTACATTGCTATGTATCTCTGGGAGCATTATTATCCTGGGTATTGCTATTTCTACTATGGGGATCCTTTTGATGGCGATCCTGTAGTTACGGCCAGCACTTACAGCAATACTCTTTATGCTTTGGAACAAAGCTCTGACAAGGTAACAGTTTTTTCAAAAGGACATTGCACCCCGTGGGGCACTTATGGCGTTCACTATCAACTTTTATGCACTTTCTATCCAGATGCGGCTAAAGACTCCATACACATATTCCCCTATACTAATCAAGCCAAATGTCGGTTCTGCTTTATTTGGCATTGCGGCACAGCTCGAAGTTACCCCGTCCCGCCTCCCTACCGAGACGTTGATGGACCCATTGGATTGCCACTAGCGTTCACTCACAACGTCGCAATGACCAAATATGGAACCAGTGGCCCATGCGTTTATTTAGGATGGATTTGGTTATCCCCTCAGTTCGAAAGTGAGATCCCTGGCCATCCCCCATGGCAATATGCTCACTTTGCCTGCTACTTCTTTTACTGCATGCACTACTATGGTTGGGATGTCTGGTATACTCTTAACTATTTAGCACAAGAAATATACGGTACTTATGATTTCGAATCTTGCCCACTTTATGACTCCTTGATAGTCTGGGGTAACAGGTATATGACTTTGAATTACTAATTGGATGGTGAAGGAGAAGATGAAACAATCGAACAAAATTATTTTTTGGGGTTTTATCGCCATTTTAATATCTTTTGAAACCGTTTACGTGGTACGGTCTGATTTTTCAACGGCTAATGCTAAGGGATTAGAGTTCATTTCTAACGTGCTTCCAATAGACCTTTCCCAATACAACCTAACTCTTAAGAGTTATGGTGAAGTGAAGTTGCCGTCCGACATTGGGGTGAATCCTCTAAAAGGTTTTAAGAAAGAGGTTTTAACATACACTTTAGAGTCAAATAAGGGTACTCTTGAGGTAATATGTACAGTTACAAATGGTGCTGTGAGCGGTTGTTTTCTAGAAGTTCGTAGTGGATCAGTTATTTTAGACAGGCATTATTCTGACCCTATTGATGCGGCTGAAGGTTTTCTCAAGAAATACCAATCCTACTATAAAACAAATTTGGCGGACATGATAGAACTGTTGCATAAAGTTAACTCGCTGAAAAACGTAACGCTCGTTTCAGGTTCCCTAAAGCTGACCATAGAGACCAAGCGTTCTTCCATCCCACCGTTTGGCGACAAGGTAAGGTTCCGTTGGACACGGGTCTACAATGGATGTGAATATCTGGTGCTAGATATTGGTTTCCTTAATGGGGTTCTCCATGGAATGGTCGACCATCGCGTGGTATATGTCATAGGGGATACTTCTGTGAATATTTCCAAGGAACAAGCCATAGAAATTGCGATGGAATATGTCAAGAACTATTCCTATCTTATGCCTGACATGACAAGGATATCCAATTTTAATGTAAGCAAGGATCGGGCAGTTGCAGAGCTGTTTCCAGCGGTGAAATATGCTAACGTTCTTTATCCCTATTGGAGTGTTACGCTATATCTTAATGAGACATACCCTGGGGGTGTCTACGCCCTTTTGGTTGGGGTATGGGCGGATAACGGCGAAGTCTTCTTCTGCAATAACCAAGCAGCAGGCGGTCTCTATCCTCCACCAGATGATAACACCCGAAGCGGCAGTGCAACCACCGAACACTCAATATCACCTTATATGACTGCCTTGGCGGTTTTAGCGGCAATAACTTTTATAGTGATGGTTGTCATTTATACCAAGAAAAGAGGCAAGTAACCTTAAGCACCCTTTCTATTTCTACATTTTCACCCAAATAAATCACATGCAGATCCAACAAGCGTCTCAAATAAAACGTAAACTCGTAATTTCAAGCGCATTACAAAATAATAAGAATGAGTTTCAAGAGGATTCACTTAACTTTTTAATTGCATACGGCCCGGCCCACTCAAGCTTTTCGTGTGCTTGAGAGCAAGCGTTGAGATTTTAGGGTGATTGTGCGGTCAATTATGGTTTGCTGGTTTGGTTGGGGATGCTTTGCGGCGCATCTTCTTTGCGGCTAGTAGGCTTATGGCTGCGGCTGTTGTTAGGGCCGCGACGATTATGACCATTTGGCCTGGCTGCAGGGGCTGTTCTTTGGATAAGTCTTCCCCGGCTGTTTCTTGGGGTGGTGTTGGGTATCCTGAGGCTACGAGTGGCTTTATATAGTGTGTTTCGCCTGTGTCAGCCCAGATACCAACCATTATCCCTGTAACGAAGCCCGGGTATGTCTTGTCCAAGTATAACGTGACATGCCAGTGGGGATACAGCGTAAGCGGCTCCCTCTCCCAGAGGCTTAGGCTGGCCTGAACAGGCTCTTCGAGGACCTTAAACTCCCTAACAACAGTTACATTTGGCTCAACGCCAACCTTCCACGAAAAATTACCCGCAAGCCTACGCGCCATCCCAATAGCCTCCTCCTTGGATATCTTTAGGCTTGTATTTCCAACCTTAAATGGCCTATATGTATCACCGAGTATATGTAGCTCGCCTCCCTCAAATGTTATGCCTAGGCTGGGCAGCTCAACGCTGTAGCCGTCAACCATGATTATGCGATACCATTGAAAGTCCACAAAGGGCTCGCAAATTGAAATCGTAAGCTTCAAGCTTCCATGGACGATTGTTTGGTTCTTTTCCTTCGTGACAAGCCACAGGATATTCCTAATCTCCTTGTAGGCTGTGTCTCCAGACCATCCCTCATACCTATCAAGGAGCTTTCTCACTCTTTCAACGTAGCTCTCGGGCTCAGCCTCAACATAATGAAGCGCAGCGTTCCCATACTTGCTGATCATACACCAGGTCATAAAGGAACCCTTGAAGCGGCAGTCAACCTCCACATAGCCCCCAGTCTCTTCAAGCTTAAACCGAGTTCTATTGTGGTCTAATGTGAGGCCATCAAACAGAAGGGTTACATTATACTTTGAGAGGTCTAGCAGGATAACCTCCCTGAGAAACGAGAGCACAAGGTCTGGTCGGCTAGGTCCTGAAAATGTAAAACCACCAGCCCATGGCAAAGCCTGAAAAAGCAACAGAGAAACAAGCAGAACAAAGACAATATATCTCATGGCAAAGTCATGCCTCCATCTCCCCATACTCTAACTTTACAATAAAGCGTAACATTTTGCTCTGGGAAATACTGCCACCAGCCTTGATAGATTCTTGTTTGATAAAAATAGCGAACACCTATACACTCATATGATGCAGAGTCAAGCGCATCTTTAACAGATTTACGTTCCACCAATAAATAATGGTAGAACCTTTTAACGAATTCCGCGTATGTATATGTTCCGTATCCCGTTGCATTGCTTAGTGGCATGGAGTAGTATTGCCAGCCTATGAAGCATCTTCCGCTTCCGTCTGGCCTGGCGTATCCGTCTAGGCTTAGGCCTTGCTGTTTCGTCCTTTTGATCCATGACGCCGCCATGCCCCATGTGTGGCCCGTTGTTACAGACACGTAGTCTATGTAACACCACGTTCTATAGTATGCGTCCCCTCCGTTGATCACTCTGAAGTATAAGTATATGCTTTGACCAGCATAAGCGCTCAGGTCTATTATAACCTGGTCCTCAAGCCACTTAAACTCTGTCAAGCTGCCTCGGGCAGTTCCTCCCTTGTAGAACACCCTCGTGGGGTTGCCCCCAACTGGCGTGATGTAAACCTCAAACCTATCATAATCGGCTCTGTCGTAAGTGTATAGATGGTACCAAAAGGTTAACCATGCTTGGACCCCTGCTGGTAAGCTTATGAGCTGATAGGCGTAGGCGAATTTGTCCTTACCTAGGGCTGCAGTTTTGAAGCCAAGCAATAGCGAGTACGAGCCAAAAAGCCTATCCTCATTCGTGACCGTGCGATCGCCATCACCTCCAAGAACCCAATAGCTGCTCCCGCTTTCAAATCCCCCGTTCCTAACAAGCTGCGCTATCGAGCCTATCACCTCTCCGGTTTGATCCTCGTTCGCTGTTCCACAACTCCATAGGACCACGAACTTGTGCCTGGCATTCAGCGTCCTAGCCCCAATCTGCGCGTCATATATTCTGTCGCAGTGCCTAAGCCCGCCATCGTTGTCATAGAGAAACGTGTGGTTGTGGTGGTAATATGGATCTTGATCGGGTTTCCTATATACTGAGTGCCCCCTATAATAGATGGCTACAAAATCATATGGATATGTTTCAAAATATTCCGCAATATAGTAGACGTAGCAGTTCTGCGTGTACGCACCGCATAGGTTGCCTACGTAAGCGTACCTGCCAGTCTGAGAAAAAAGGCTGGGCAATGTAGCTGCAAACCTCAATAGCCAACTGGGCCTCAGAGCCCTCAAGCTGAGCCGGAATGCCGTAAACTACAGACGCATTGAGCCCGGAGCAGACATTTACAGAACCAACAACAGCCAACAGTAATGAAAATAATAAGCCTACATAACACCAGAATCCCGGTCGGTGCATAGCCTTCCACTATAAATTGATTTCACATTGATTTAATAAGCCTTACTGCATTTTCGGCTTGATGAGAAGATCAAGCAACGACCATGGGATTCACTTAATTTTTTAATTGCATACGGCCCGGCCCACCAAAATTTTGGGTAAAAGGACTGCAGCTCCAATGGTCATTATCGCTATGGCTGTTTCAGCTAATTTTGGGGTTTATGGAAGGCTTTGATTGTTGGGTTTCGGGCGGTGAGTTGGGCGTTATTGAGGAAGTTGTGTTAACGGTAAAGTAAACTGTGGCGTTACGTTGGCAAACATATTTTTGATAGTAAACGCCATTTATGCCGACACTATCTATTTCTATTCTGCAGTAGACATCTATCCTATGTGGGCCATCGGGTAATTCCGGAAGGGGCGTCGACCCCACGTACAATGCGGAGGCGGATTGATTGCGAGGATGCATCGCCAATGGTATCCCGCCACTATACGTCCCATCCAAAATATACCTCATTGAAACATTAATGTTACTCGCAATCAATGCAGCAATGCCAACAATTAAAGCCAACGATTTTGTAATGCATGCACTGATATATCCAGCCTTTATTTTGCACACCTTTTATTAAAACCCAAAATAGAGGGGGAGAGGTTAATAATGGAACTTTAAGACCTGAATTTTAGTCGAATAAATAAGAAAGTGTTAAAAATGATGAAATACTGATGTTGCTTGTTTCAAGTGCTAACGTATTTCTTAAGATGCCTTATTAGCTATATCTAAGTAGAGTTCAGCTATGCTCTTTAAAATTTTATACCCCTTTTCTGTAATCATATAATCGCCTCTTTCATGCCTTTGGATAATTACCCCTGCACTTAAGAGCTTTTGTAGATGAAAAAGCAGGTTGCCTCCTTGAAGCCCAGTAATTTGCATTAATTCTGAGAAAGTCCGTTCTTTAATCAACAAGCTTTTTAAAATTTGAAGCCTTTTAACATTAGCCAATGGCTCCAATATTTCATTATTTACGATTTCTTCAGGAATTTTAAATATTTCTTGGAATTCATGTTCAACATCGCCGTATATGTTCAAGGATTTAAGAAGCTGAATTTGCTTCTCAAAAAGTAATTCAGCCTCATCAAAACAATGATGACATTCATCCTTTAATGCGTGCTCTCGCCTTAAATTATGAAGTTCGCCTCTCATTTTTTCAATAACTTTATCATTAATCCTTTCTTGTCTGATTAGTTTAACATTTTTCTGAAGGAAATCACCAAGTATATTTTTACAGGCTTCACGTTTCTCGCATTTAGGAGTTAACTTCAATTCCAATTTTTCTTTGACGTCACTTGATAGGTAGTTTTCAATGGCATTTACGTAGTCATTGCGTATATGTGATAAGAGGGCTTGATTGCTTATTTCAGCGGATTGATTAATGAAATGCTTTAGACTAATATTGATAGCTGTAAGCATTGTTTTAATTTCTTGGATTTCTCTCATCAATTCTTTTCTGCTCATCACTTATAAGCACTTTTTGCTGTATAATAAAGGTTTCTTTTAAAACTTTCAAAGTTATTTTAATGTATTCATTTAACTTTTTGTACAATAAAATAACCATAAAGGTTATATAAATAACTCACAATACTGTTAATTGTGATGTTAAAATGCCAAGGATATGTGAAGTTGTAGCTGAAATGGAAAACTTCAAAAAACTCGTAGAGGCAACTAAAGCGGCTGGACTAATACCAGTCCTGAATAGTGGAGGCCCATATACTCTCTCCTTAAGGACATGCCTAAGCTCATTGAAGTCCTGAAGTATCATGTAGTAGAGGGAGTTTACTGCTTAGCAGACGCCTTCAAAATAGGAAAGCTAAAAACTTTACAAGGTAAAGAGTTAAAGCTAGACCTAGAAACTTGCTCAGTTAACGGTGCAGAGATGCTTGAAGGAGACATAGTAGCTGACAATGGCGTTATTCACGTAATTGATACAGTGCTTACCATAAAAGCAAAAACACCCTTACTTCTACCTCTTAATCTCCCTATTTTTTCCCATTTTTCAATTCCACCATCAATGACTCTAAAAACAGGATTTGGCTCAATGTTTTTAGGGCTTAATTTTTTTAATTCTTCAAAGTACTGTCTATCGCGTATTTCGAGCTTTTTAAGCAGATGGTAAAACTCGAATTCCAACTGTCCCGTTGTGACCGTTGTCTCCCCGATTAAGATTATAGGCTCCACTTTTGCCCGGTTAAATTTATACCCCCTTCTCTCTGCCTCAAGATAAACTTGGTACAAGTATGCGTTTATTAAACTAACAGGCTTTTTATACATTTTAAACCTTAATAGTTGAGGATGATTTACATAGCCTTTACAACAACCACTCAAAACTTTTTTAGCTAGGAGCCCCTCCCTCCATAGGGCAACCAAACCTTTATAGTCTAAATATTTAGGATGAACCGACCATAACCTCATTGATTATCTACATTACTATTCGCAATTCCCGCTAGATAAGTTGTTGCATTCAACCGCATTTATACGCATTCATCCTACACCGACGTTAACGTTGGGATATGAGTAAAAACTCTTGACATTCTTTGTTAGAAGTTTCCATATTTCATTACAGCAAGCGTTATATATACACTTAGAATTACAGCCAAAGCTATGTGGGGCAACACTTCAACCCACTTGACGAAAATTTATGATACCCAATGGACAAGTATTTAAAGGTCCATTTCTAGATGTTTTCTAACATGTCATTAATTAAAGAAAATGAAAAGCAAAGAAGACTTAAGGAAGCTTTTAAGATTCCATGGATAAAATCCTCGCTTTTACTTGGCGGTATATTTATAATTATGGGCGCAATACTTATAGTAGTTTTTAAGATTTTCAACTTTAGTGGGAGTCAATTCATCTTAGACGTTAAAGCATTTATTGAGTCCTATGGTCTTATAGGGATATTTCTTGTTACGGTGCTTGCAGGTACCGTTATTCCCGTTGGAAGCCCAGCATTGGTGGTAGCAGCCGCCTCTTTTGGTCTTCATCCAATACCGCTGATTCTCATGGCTACAACAGGCTTTACTTTAGGGATGGTGATAAACTATGGGTTAGCCTATAGCTTAGGCAGGCCATATGTCTTAAAGAAGGTTGGAAGTGAGAGGCTTGAAGAGATTTCAAACCTATGGTCGAGGTGGGGATGGATAATTTACACAATTTTCGGTCTCATCCCATTTTTGCCAGTAGAATTTCTATCACTATTCTGTGGATTATTGAAGACGCGCTTCGACATATTTCTAGCCCTAACTTTTATACCAAGACTTTTGGTTTTTACACTCTTGGCTTACTTTGGGAACCAGTTGGGATGGTGGCTAGGGATAATTTGAAAAAATAGTAGGCTATTTTAAGCACTTGCCTCCCATAATTTAGTGTCTTTTCAAGAGGAGTTCTCGAAGAGCTTTTCTAACATCCTTTAATGCTGGAAGTTTGGGATGAAGTTCAGGTTTATGTATCAACTCACCTTCCATGAAGTTTCTTAAGCATTTATACGACGACTCAAATTCCTCTGGAGTATTACTCTTAAATTCAAAAACAGCCACGCCACTAAAAGGATCCTCCCACCGTTCGTCATAAGCTGCAATGATAGCCGTGCTGTTAAACTCACTTAAGCTTCGCTCCAAAAGCACAGGTCTACTGACATTCATAATTACTAGAAGACGATTTACATGCTTAACTTTTGACGTCAACAGAAATTGACGAGTAATATTGTCAGGGGCGGTAGAATCTATAACAACACTATAACCTTTACCCAGGAGTTTATCTCTTAAATCCGCGATTAAAGAATATACTAAAAATTCATCACGACATGGAAACGTTTCATTAAACAACATGGCCCTTAAATCATCAACACTTATTCTTGCAAAATGGGGATAATCAGCTACAATCCTTCTGGCGAGAGTTGTTTTACCTGATCTAGGATAACCACTTAATACGACATTCCATAACCCTTTAGGGTCACCTACCATTAAACCCTCGAGAGATTAAAGCATAAACCATCTTAAACCTTACTGATGAAAAACACAGGAACAAAATAGTTAACTCTAAAATTTATTGAAAAATAACATTATTATTGTTTAAATGTTAGGAGGATGACTTCAGTATCAATGGGCATATCTCATTAGTGACATACTCTAGATACTTGTCCCTGTCACTAATGTTAAATATTGTGATAGATGCATCCCTCGTTACTCCAATCACATAGCCATACTTTTTATCTCTTGCGACAATATACCATAAGTCTCCACGTTTACAATACTCTTCAAATATCGATGCATTCATTAGGTCCGGGCCGTAAAGGGATAGTTTATCTACATTTGGAATATCAACATTATCAAAGAAAACAATCTTTGTATCTTCTGGATTCTTCATATGAAAGGCTTTTAAAGCTTCAGGAGATATTCGAGCTTCAACTATCCCACCAATTCTTCCGAAGATTACTTCGCTAAGCTTGTTAGCTATGAAGTTAGCGAGCCGCTTCCGCTCAACAACGGTTAGCAGGGTGAAGCCATCAAAGTAATTAATGTTAAATAGAGCCTCAATGGTTTTAGGCGTTGGAATAAGTTGGCCGCGATGAAAGATTCGTGTTACATAATCATGTGAGTAAATACCTTTAATGGCATTACTCCCAGCAGATAGTCTTACAACTTCAGAAATAAGGTTGAACCTATAGTTATTCTCTTCGTAGTGGTCTTCCATCTTATATCCATCAAGTTTAAAAGCAACTTCATTAAGGGGGAGGCTTTCTAAAAGGCGAAAAACCTTACCTGCAACAACCATTTACACCGCCGGAACATTATATGCTAGAGTATAAACTAAAGTTTTGCGACAACGGATAAGCGCAACTATTTTAATAATCGTTATAGCTCTCTTTTCTATTACCGTCTATTAGAGGCAAAGGGAACGAATGCTAATACAGGAAGTTATCCTTGAAAACTTCATGAGTTACGAGTATGCAAGGGTGCCCCTTAAGCCGGGAATAAACATAGTGTGTGGACCAAATGGTGCAGGAAAGTCTTCACTTTTGCTAGCTATCTCGGTGGCTTTAGGCCAGTCTTATACCGAACGTTCAAGAAAGCTTAGCGAGCTCATACGCTGGGGGAAGGATCAAGCCCGCATCACTCTTATCTTAGATAATAGTAAAAGGAGCGGAAGAAGACCCATCCCAAAGGTGAGTAAAGATCAGATATTTCTAACTCGCATCCTGAGGAGAGATGGGAAATACTGGTTTGAGCTTGACAACGTAGCTGTGTCAAAGCAGGAAGTTGATAGATTACTTGCTAAGCTTGGCGTAAACCCAGATAATATGCTCATAATAATGCACCAAAACATGGTTGAACAATTTACAGTTCTAACGCCTCAAGAGAAGCTAAGAATGATTGAAGCTGCTGTAGGGTTGGAGGCATATCGTGAAAATGTGCTTCAAGCTCAGAAAAAGTTGACGCGAATCCTAAGTCAAGAGGAATCAATAAACAAACTCCTAGAGTCAGCCGAGCAGACACTAAAATATTGGAGAGAACAGTATGATAAGTTACAGGAGAAAAGACAACTCTTGGCAAAAAGAAAATTTTTAGAGCGAGAAATGGCTTGGGCAGAAGTGAGTCAACGTGAATCAACAATAAAAGAGGCGGAAGCGAAGCTCGAAAAAGAAATGGAGTTAGTGACTAAAATTGAGGAGGAGAAGAGGCAGACAGACAATCAGCTTAAAATGCTTCTAGAGGGTTTGGAGAATGCAAAGAGAAGATTAAGGGAAGAGTTAGGCGCATTAATAAATCTTGAAAGGGAAAAAGCAAAAAATCAAGCCATAATAACGCTATGTAGCCAATTTATTAATGAAGCAAAGGT
>JAGTRA010000003.1:3397-11607 GCA_018396935.1 Candidatus Bathyarchaeota archaeon | reverse complement strand
CTCTCTGAAACTATAAACAAAGCTATGGAATATTTAGCGGTTTTGGATTCAAACATACAAAAGAGCCTACTGGAAATTAATCAGCTAGAAAATAGGGTAGACGGGTATCATGCTCAAATCCTAGATAGCCATGTGAAATCAGCTCTGTTACAATATCGCATAGACAACTTAAAAGCAAGTATTAAAGGAACCATTGAAGAAATTGAACATTTAAGAGTTCAGCTTGAAGCCGCTATTAGAAGGGCTGAGGAAAAGGGGCCGAGAGTAGCTGTCATAAAATCTCCTGCGGAAATTCTCGAGGAAATAAGAGTTATTGATGGATTTTTAAGCGCTTTCGTAGGAATCTCCGATGATGTTGAACGAATGTATGAATCCTATTCGCGATTATATCTGGAGCTTAAGGAGAAGGCATTAGAAGTTGCTGAACATAGGAAGAAAGCTATGGAAGAAATAGAGACACGCATGTATTCATGGCAGACCGTTATACGAAAGCTTTTAGACAGCGTCAACGTTGAATTTCAAAGGATAATGTCTCAGTTGCAAGCTATAGGCGAAGTTAAACTAATCAATGAACACGATATAGAGGCGGCAGGTATTGAAATCCTAGTAGGCTTTAAGGGCGGAAAACCTGTTCCCTTGAACGCTTATACCCAAAGTGGTGGAGAAAGAACAACAGCCACCATGGGCTTATTATTAGCTTTGCAGAAACATGTGCGCTCACCATTCCGCGCTGTCGACGAATATGACGTGCATATGGATCCAAAAAATAGGGAGTTAATAGCTCAAACTTTGATATCAGTTGTGAAGGAAACCGGTGTACAGTACCTAGTCATTACGCCAAGTCAAATAGCCATCACCCGAGATGATGTTAATGTTATAACGGTTCAAAATATTGAGGGTAAATCCATTATCAAAGAGGTTTCTTAATGCAATCTGAAAGGGATAAAGTGAGAGTTGGACGAGAGAAGCTACATAACATAATCGAAACATGTAAGGATATTATAGAACGTTCTTTAGATCCCTTTATTATAGATGTAGATGAGTTTATAGAAGTTTTAAGAGAATATTTCTCATGTTGGGACCAGCCTGAGGATTTATGCTTAGATGCAGAGGCTCTTCATTATAGAGCTCCAAAGTGAGTGGATAAAAAGCAGGTCGACATCGCTTTACAAAGACCCATTCCTCCTTGAGGATAAAATTAAGAGCTTAAGTGCTGAAAAAATTTTAGAGATTTTCCTCAAGGCTTGGCATCCAATTATTGAATTAGAGCAGATAACTATCCACAGCTTAGCTGAAGCCTTACGCTATTGGAAAAATTTACCACCAATTAAGGAGCGCTGGAGTGAATTTCCGCCCCCAGAGCCTAGAGCGGAACCCGCCTCTAGAGAAGAGCTCATAAAAGAGAAGATATTAAGTGAAAAAGGCTTCTCTGAAGAGCTTGAAGCCCTATGGAATGAGCTTAAGCTAAGGGCTAGAATAGAAGGTTCAAGCGGCAAAATTAGGTATTGGGACTTTATAGGGGCAGATACCTATAATGAGACTGTTTATAGAGCCTATATGACTAGCTTTTTAGTGACTTATGGATATGCAGAGCTTGAGCTTCATCCCCTTGAAATGGAAATATACGTAAAGCCATATAGAAAACAAGCTGAACGGAGACGTAGAAGGCAGCAGCTTATATCAGTCCCAATAGCTATAAGTTATGAAGATTGGAGAAGGTGGAAGGAAGCCAAAAATGAGCAAAAGTAAAGCTGGTTATGCAAGTAAGCTGAAGCGAGCAGTTCATTTACTCTTCTACAAGAGACATGCAAAACCAGGTGTTAAGGGGTGGGAGTTACGTAAAGCTATAGGATCAGACTATGTAAAGGTTCTTGAAATTTTGGACAAATACTTGAAGAATTTAGATTTGCAAGTTAAAACGTTTTTTGAAGGGGGTGAATCTTCCGAAAAGGCAAATTCCAGAGAGCTTGACCAAGCGAGGTTTTATGTAACCCTTCGTGGGGAGTTAACACCAAAGGAAGCTAAAATGGTTGGTTGGCGAATAGATGACCTCGCTGGGCTTGCTGTAGCCATATGCTACATAATATCGAGGAATGGGAAAGTCTCAAGGAAAGAGGTTGAGGAGTTGTTAAGTGAAAAAATACCTGGGTGGCGAGTAAGCCAGAACATAGATAGATACATACGATATGGGTACTTAGCAGAGGATGAAAACGGACAATTATACCTAGATTGGAGGACTCTGGTAGAGGTTGATCAAAAAGCCCTCATAGATATGATGTTAAGTGAGGAAGTGAAATAGCATATAAATAGCATTACTTAAACTATGCTTACATTATGAATTTGGAAATACCTCTTCACTAGAAGACGTAACCTTTCAGCATTCTTACCATTCTTGCCGATGGCTATTCCCTTATCCCTAGGGTCAACGGTTACCACAGCTATAGTTTTGCCGTCAGGTCTCTGGGTTATCCTAACCTCTTTAACCCTCGCTGGCCTCAAGACGTTTTTAATAAATTGAACAGGGTCATCGGCGTGCTCTATAACCTCATGTTTTTTGCCAGTTAATTTCTCGAGGATCCTTATGTTTCGTCCACCCTTTCCTATAGCCGCCCCTAAATCCCCCTCTTTGACAACAAATATTATTCGTCCGTTTTCTTCGTCAATAATGCAGTCCTTAACGCTCGCTCTAGTTATGCTCTCAAATAGTGCAATGTGCTTCATTTCAGTTGTCGTAAACTTTATACCGCTTCCACTCATGCAAGTTCACCTTGAGCTTCAACATTTTGACTTTCAATTAGCTTTAGGATGTCAGAGTCTCCTGGATCCCTTATTGTTAAAGCGGCGACGAGGAAGGGTTTTCCACAGACAGTAGCCAATTCAGCCGACGAACCTTTATAGACTAGTAGGGGGATTCTAGAAAGCTTGCAATAGTACTCAAGATCCTTCCGTACATTTTCAGGGCAGTTAGACGCCACAATAATCATTTTAGCCCTTCCAGTCCTTGCACTTTGTAGGGCTGAGTTTGAGCCGAACATAACTTTTCCGGTTCTAACCGCTGTAGATATCGCCTTGTCAATGTCCATCATGATTCACCACCCAACGCTTCAGGTGTTGACATATAAAGTTCAACAAGACCCGTCCCAACAGGTATTGTCTGCCCAACTATGACGTTCTCAGTTACGCCTTTAAGGGGATCAACTTCACCTCTTACAGCAGCCTCAACTATATTGGGGACTGTTATTTCGAAGGCAGCTCTAGCTAATACGCTTGATTTCTTACCGCTTACACCATGTCTGCCTATTTGCTCCACCTCCCCAGAGGCCGTCATAACATCTGCTACAAGCATGATGTGGCGAATGTCAACATCTAAGCCCTGCTCCTCTAATACGCTTTTAGCCTCATTTATAATAGCATTTCGCGCAGCCTCTATGCCTAAAGTCTTGGCTATCTCATGAATATTATTGGTTGTCGTTCTGGTTGCGTCAACACCGTAAACCTCGAGAACCCTCGGCAGGTTCGATCCCTCAGTACGTATAACCCATTCACCCTCTTCCTCAGTCACCAGCACTCTAGTTATGCCGGGTATTCCCTTGATATACAGGGATGAAACCTTATCTAGCAATTTCTTAATTTTTTCAACCTTCTTTGGCTTTATACGAATCTTATCATCACTTATTTCAACCTTGCAATTTGGAAGCTTAATCCTCTCCTTAAGTTCCTCCATCGTTACACCTCTATCAGCCATCATCATTTCGTCAAGTTCTACAACTATTTCTCCACTGACGAAGTCATGATAAATAGCCTTGGCTAAGTCTTCTAGGGTGGTGTATCGAATCTTTTGAGCTATTTTAACAGCTGCCTCCCTACTCTTCCTATGCTTTTCGTCTAGGTATATCACCATTATTGGGGTTGATGGCTCCCTCCTAGCGTCCACAATCTCTATTAGTCTAGGTAAGCCTAGGGTTACGTTCTGCTCTCTAACACCAGCATAGTGGAAGGTTCTAAGGGTCATTTGGGTTCCAGGCTCTCCAATTGATTGGGCGGAAACGATGCCCACGGCTTCTCCAGGCTCCATCAACGCCCTTTTATAATGCTCAACTGTTAGTGTCACAGCCTTATCCACACCTTCTTTGCTTAACCCAGCTTTCTTCAGCTCAGTCTCTAATTCTTTAACCAGTAGGGGAGTAAGTTGATCCTTAACATCCTCAAGTCTCTTCTCTATATACTCTATGGGCGCAGGCTCACCCCCTTCGATACCTATTCTTATTTGCTCAACCAAGCGAGCAACGTTTACAGCTTTGCCATGATCACTTTTAGCAGGGTCAACTCCATCTTCACCGTATTTGAACTGAATAATGTCACCAGCAGAGTTTCTGACCGTACCGTCGTATTCAAGACGTAAATGCTCCAAGGCGTTAATGAGGCGCCTCTGCATATAACCGCTTTGTTGTGTTCTCACAGCAGTATCCACTAGACCTTCCCTACCACCCATAGCATGGAAGAAAAACTCTATTGGATCTAAACCAGTCCTATATGAAGAGTATACAAATCCTCTAGCTTTAGGTGAAGGATCATCAGCCTTGAAGTGAGGTAAAGCTCTACCTATGTATCCACGCATTATACGTTTTCCACGTACTGACTGCTGACCTACACATGCACTCATTTGCCCAATGTTAAGGCTTGAGCCCCTCGCGCCTGTCCGCGTCATAATCGTGCCAGCATTCTCGAGAGTGAAGTATTCATCCGCTATCTTTCCAGCTTCGTCTCTAGCCTTCGCTAGCACGTCCATGACATATAACTCAAATGAGTCCTCAAGCGTCTGTCCAGGAAGTTGTTGGAGGGTACCCCTTTTATACTGCTCTATTAACTCTTGTATCTTCGCTTCGGCATGTTCCATTACTCTTTTTATCTTCTTTTCCGCTGAGGGCGAGAGCATAAGCTCGTCATATGAATATGTAAAGCCCCGCATGGTAATGAAACGCTTGAGGAGGCGGGTTATTTTGTTAATAAATTCTCTGCCGGTTTCTGCTCCATAATCCTTAACAATTCTATGGAGGAGGCTTTCAGACTGCTCAGCTCCTATCGCTCGCCTATCGATGACGCCACATATTAACTCGCCATTCTTAACCACCACATATGCATCGTGGGGGCATTCTTCCTTTAAGCATTGACCGCAGTTGCGGCATATATTGGCCTTAAGAACATAATTAAGATCCTTTGGCAGGAAAAGGCTGAAAATTTGCTTACCGGTCCAAAGAGGCTGGGGCTCTTTAATTTTTGGCTCGGGAAGCGGGCCCTCATATCCCGCAGCCATTAGTAGTTGGCACACCTCAGACTTAGTAAGGTAAGTTGACTTCCTAGTAAATAAGTAAGCTGCTGTAATGAAGTCGCGGATAGCTCCTATTATTGGACCTCCAAATCTCGGTGATAATATTTGATCTTGCACTTGCATTAACAACCTAGCTTCAGTTTGAGCCTCTTCACTTTGCGGAATGTGGAGATTCATTTCATCTCCATCAAAGTCCGCGTTATATGGTGGGCATACGCATAGGTGGAGCCTAAAGGTCTTGTATGGTAACACCCTTACATAGTGAGCCATAATAGACATCCTATGGAGGGATGGTTGACGGTTAAAGATTGCTATATCGCCATCCCTGAGGTGGCGTTCAACTATGAAGCCTGGCTCTAAAGCTTCAGCGAGTTTTTCCCTATCCGTTACGAATTCAAGTCTTATGCGCCTACCATCTGGGCGGATAATGTAGAGGGCGCCAGGGTACTTATTGGGTCCATTCCGAACCAGCTCCCGCATCTTCTCAATATTCCAGGGAGTAACTTTCTCAGGTATCGTAAGGCGCATAGCAACATCAATGGGCACTCCAACCTCGTTTATGTCGAGGTTAGGGTCAGGAGATATGACTGTCCTAGCTGAAAAGTCAACCCTTTTCCCTGAGAGATTGCTGCGGAACCTCCCCTCTTTACCTTTAAGCCTTTGAGATAGAGTTTTTAAAGCTCTCCCTGAACGATGTCTGGCGGGGGGTATACCGGACGTTTCATTATTAAAGTATGTTGTAACATGATACTGAAGGAGCTCAGAGAGGTCTTGAATTATAAGTGTCGGAGCTCCAGCCTCCATGTTCTCCTTTAGTCTCTGGTTAATACGTATTATGTCCACAAGCTTGTGAGTTAAGTCATCCTCTGACCGTATACCAGACTCCAAGGTGATCGATGGACGGACATACACTGGTGGGACGGGCAATACCTGTAGGATCATCCACTCAGGCCTAGCAACTGCAGGGTCAAAACCTAGAATTCTTAAGTCATCATCTGGAATACGTTCAAGACGCTCCCTAATCATACTAGGCGTTAAGGTCTGGGACCCGCCCTCCGGCAGCTCCTCACTAAACCTAGTAGGCTTTTCAAAAGTTATTTTATATTGAGGAGCATTACAATGTGGGCAACTTTTAGCTTTAATCTCCTGGAAAAGTTTCCTATAAAATTCAACAGGAACCTCGCCGAGGAGATTCTTTAACCTTTCAATTCTAACCCGTCTCTTTTTAATGGCATCATCACTTAGGAGGATACGACCGCAGTTTCTACACGTAACTCTTAGTAAATCATATATTATCCTTGCGAATTCAACATGAATTACTGGGACGGCGAGCTCTACGTGGCCGAAATGTCCTGGACAACGTGCTGCCGTATTACCGCATGTTTTACATCTTTGACCTGGCTCAAGGGTTCCGAGCCGCCCATCCATTAAGCCTGCTGGGATTGGAGCTCCATCCTCGTCGTATGTATCAGGGGTTTGGATTTCAACCACAGAAAGCTTCCTTATCTCCTGTGGAGAAAGCAACCCAAAGCGTATTTCGCCTATAACTTGATGAGATACTTCCTCAACAGCCATATTAAGCCCTCTCCTTAAGCTTCAATTTTGGAGCTATACATAAGCTCATTAACTCCTGTAACAGAAGCTTAAATGCATATGAAACGGTTACTGGAGCTATATCCGCTTTGTCTTCGCAGAGTCTACATACATGTTTACGCTGTTTCATATCATAATAGGCTATATAGCCACAATTTTTACAGACATATATAGTGTACTTGTCGGATTCCTCCAATAACCTATCATGAAGTAGCATAGCTGCACCGTGGCCTATTAAGCAGTCCCGTTCCATTTCACCGAATCTTAAACCGCCTCCCCTAGCTCTTCCTTCGGTTGGCTGTCGTGTAAGCATCTGCACCTGTCCCCTAGCTCTAGCGTGGATTTTGTCAGCTACCATGTGATGCAACTTCTGATAGTAAACTATGCCTACGAAGACATCCGCTACAAATTTTTCTCCAGTTATACCGTTATAGAAGACTTCTTTACCAGTATGGCTAAATCCAAGCTTTATAAGAGCTTTCATAAGGTCTTCTGGCTCCTCACCGGAGAAGGGTGTCCCGTTAACGGGTTTCCCCCTCATAGCTGCAACCTTACCTGCTATAGACTCGATGAACTGACCTATCGTCATTCTGGATGGAAACGCGTGGGGGTTGATTATTATGTCTGGGACTATTCCATCCTCTGTGAAGGGCATGTCCTCTTGAGGAACTATAATCCCTATAACACCCTTTTGGCCATGTCTTGATGCGAACTTATCGCCTAACTCTGGAATGCGTTGATCCCTCACCCTAACCTTGACCAGCTTGTTTCCTTCTCCTGATTCTGTTATGAATACTGCATCAACGATTCCTGTTTCAGACGGTCGCATGTCAATTGAAGTATCCCGCATAGAGGGGCCCTTTATTTCGAATTCTTTATACTCCTCAAGGAATCTGGGTGGGCTTATTCTACCAACTAAAACGTCGCCTCCAGACACTTTTGCCTCTAGACTTATAATTCCATCAGGCTCAAGCAGCCTGTAGTACTGCTCTCCTCTAAAGCCTCTTGTTCCAGGCTCAGGGATTACAAATTTATCTTTAAGTCCACCCATGTATTGTCGACATTCAGCCTCGTATATTCGATAGAACGTCGATCTTGCTAGTCCCCGCTCAATAGAGGCCTTGTTAAAGATTAACGCGTCCTCCATATTATAGCCTTCAAAAGACAAGACAGCTACGATACAGTTTTGTCCGGAGGGTCTTAGCTTGTAGCCCATGATATCCATCATGTCTGTTTCAACGAGGGGAACCTGTGGATAGTGGAGAAGGTGCGCTCTAGAGTCTCCACG
>JAGTRA010000003.1:0-3387 GCA_018396935.1 Candidatus Bathyarchaeota archaeon | reverse complement strand
TTAGCCATAGCTGCTTGGTAGGAGTTACGAGGTGACTGATTATGCTCAGCATAGGGTATGATAGATGCGCATATTCCAAGGATAGCATAAGGGGTTATCTCCAAGTGGGTGTGTTCAGGCGTTATCTCCTCGGGGCTTAGGGCGATGTACGCGTTCTCCTCTTCCTCAGCATCGAGATACTCTATTATTCCCCTCTTAATGAGGTCATCCCACACCCATTCGCCGTTGATTACTTTTTCAATATGTTCAGGTTGAAGTTTAGGAACGCCGTCCTCAACGATTATAAGTGGCCGCCTAACCCTTCCCTCATCACAATTTACGTAAACCTCATCCCTTTTCCCGTTAACATTCCTGTAATGAGCTATATTGACTTCGCTAGATATCTCTCCAGCGCGTCTACGTCTTCTAAATTCTTCAACAAGCTCCTCTGGTGAGTCGCAATAACCAATAAGCGAACCGTCAACAAAAACTTTAGCTCCATATCGCTTTAAAGCTTCATCAGCTTCATAGACGGATTTAACACCTAAGTTAAATAGGACTTGCTTAACCTTTTCTGGACTTACAGCTACAGAAATACAAGCTGATAGAGCGAGGTTCTTCACTAATCCACAATTAGAGCCTTCAGGAGTTTCATTGGGGCATAAACGTCCCCAATGGGTTGGATGCAAGTCTCGAGCTTCAAAGTTCGGCTGGCTTCGACTTAATGGGGATTGAAGTCTCCGAAGGTGGCTTAGGGTTGAGAGGCGATTTGTACGGTCTAAAAGCTGGGTGACACCTACATGGCCCCTCCCCCAATTGCCTGTGGCTAGGGCGTGTTGAAGTCGCTCTGTAATTATTCCCGGACGAACAGCCGCAGAAACAGTAATTACAGGCCCCTTAACCCCTATTCTTTCAAGTTGATATTTTATATCCCTGACGAGGTTTCTAAAAGCTACACGGAATAGGTCTGCGAGGAGGGAGCCTGCAAGCCTAAGTCTTTTATTCTTGAAGTGATCTTTATCATCGGGTTTTCGCATTCCTAGTTTCAGCTCAATAACCCTGCAGGCCATCTCGCCGAGGAATATAGCCTTCTCCTTTCTGCTATGGCTTGTCCTGCCGAGGTGGGGTAGGAAGTTCTTATCTATTATCGCTTCTGCCTTTTGGATTCTATACTCCTCAACTTGGCCATGAGCTACACGGTTCCCTATGTACAGGATAGCATCTTTAACGGTATCTACGCCTGCAGCTTTCTCAAAGGATGGTTCCAATTCACTCTGAACATTTTCATCAAAAGATACTGCTTCAGCGATTTCTCTATCAGACTCCAGCCCTAACGCCCTCATCATTATTACAAAGGGTATTTCTGTGGGCACTCCAGGGACAGAAAGATATAATGCGCCATCCGCTTTCATCTTAAGTTCTATCCTTGCCCTAAATCCAACGGTGGTAGAGAATAGCTTAGCCTGATAGACGGGTGTGGCGCCCTTATCATCTATATCCACGATTATTCTGTTAGGAGCTAAATCCTCCATAGCTACAATAACGCGCTCAGATCCATTTACTATAAAGTAGCCTCCAGGATCATCTGGGTCCTCTCCAACAGCGATTAACTCTTCTCTTGAAAGCTGGGATAAATAGCATAGTTTTGATTTAAGCATTACAGGCATATCACCTATATATACAAGCTCAGTATCCTGTTCCCTACCATTAACTATTGGGGTCATTTCAAGAGCTATTGGAGCTGCGTAGGTTAAGTTACGAAGCCTAGCTTCCATGGGATAGATCTCATGCTTTGTACCATCAACTTCAGTAACATATGGGCCGCTGATCTTCGTTTGCGGGTCTATCATCCATACTTGACCAAGCTTAACAGTGTATGGACAGCCTGGGACCTCTATGGGTATTTCTCCAACTTCATCTATGATCTCCTGCAACCCGTGATCTATAAACTCGTTATAAGAGTCTAAATGCTGACGCACTAAACCTTTTTCATCAAAAAAAGCTTTTAACAAAGCCTTAGCTTCCACACCCAAACCATTAGTCAATTAAATCAGCCTCCCTTCTTAAATCTGACCTCAATACTAAACGCTTATTATCGAGTTTTCCCAAGCTCTTAATTTCCTCCAATTTTACAAGGATCATCCGATTAAAAATGTCTCCCATATATTGCAAGGCTACTCACGTAAACTACTTAGCTAATTAATAAACTTTTTCATGCGGTTTCCACGGATAAAATAGTATTAACAAAGCATCAACAAAAATAAGCTAAAAATCAACCTCTAATTAGCCATAGTAGAAAATATTAATAAGAGGCTCAAAAACTCTTGATACTGAGCGGCGGTAGCCAAGCCCGGTCAAAGGCGGGGGACTCAAGATCGGGCAACCCCTATGAGCCATCCTCTCCCGTAGGGGTTCGCCGGTTCAAATCCGGCCCGCCGCACTAACTTTTTTCCCACTTTAAGTCTTCACAACGATTGTGTCATGTCAGCCGTCATCATTAAAAAGCAACAACCTGAACTAGTAAAAATCAGCTAGAAAAATGGAATTGTTATGACTATGGAATGAGAGATTCTTAATTAAGCAGTTAAGCTTATGGAGGTGGAATGGTGGACCGGGCGGGATTTGAACCCGCGACCTCAGCGATGCCAACGCTGCGATCATTCCAGGCTGATCTACCGGCCCAAAATTTAACGTTATGGAGGCACTTTTTAAGGATTTTGCTATTTAGTGTTTAAATGATACAGCTAATGGTATTAAGCTAGTTTGTTATGTTTCCGAGAATTAAGGATATGATAGATGCTATTACGAATATGATTACCGTCTCTATTAGGGTTATTTTCCAGTCAACTAGCGTTTTTCTTGATCGGTAATAAACCAGGAATACGCCTATTATCACATTTATTATTGCTATTGAGAATATAACGTTTAGTGGTGGAGACATTAGCATGTAGATGGCTATAGGGAGAGCTCCTGCTATGAACGTTGTCGTGCCACATATCATAGCTGCGTACATATTTGTTTTGTTTACTTCTTTTCGAAGTAAATTGAATAGACTTCTAAGAAGCCTTATGGATTTACCCCTCTCTTTTGCATCTGGAATATCACTTAGGCTAAAATTCATCAATGTTTGAATGGTCCTTATGTCAGCTAAGTCCTCGGTTATCCCTCCTAGCAAGAAGCTTGAGAAGTTGGTTATTGCCACAGCTGATAAAGTTAGGAAAGCGGCGAATAAAGCTGTTTTAGCTGTTAAGCCAGCCATAATGGAAGAGAGGATCACCACTAGGCCTGTTATTGAACCGTCCAGTATCCCTGCCACCACCTCTATTATTGGATCTCGTTTAAGTAAAAGGTTCTCCCATTCCCTACTTAGTCGAGTACCCTGTGATGTAAGTTGAACCATGCCATTTT
>JAGTRA010000028.1:9927-10323 GCA_018396935.1 Candidatus Bathyarchaeota archaeon | reverse complement strand
TGCCTCAACAAAATCCTAGCTTGCCCAAAGTTGCTATTATCAGTACAGGGGGCACAATTGCAAGCCGCGTGGATTACCGCACAGGGGCTGTACGCCCAGCTTTATCAGCAAGGGATCTTTACAGTATAGTTCCAGAACTAGCTGACATAGCACGTATTGACGCAGAAGTTCTCTTCAGCCTCTATAGCGAAAATATTACACCAGCCCACTGGACCGAAATAGCAATGAAAATTGCAGAAAAAATCAATGAAGGTGTTGATGGCGTTGTAGTAGCTCATGGCACAGACACTATGGGATACTCAGCAGCCGCCATGAGTTTTGCTTTGCAAGACTTGCCCGTTCCAGTAGTGTTCGTGGGCGCTCAGCGTTCAGCAGATAGACCAAGCTCAGATGCGG
>JAGTRA010000028.1:3643-9917 GCA_018396935.1 Candidatus Bathyarchaeota archaeon | reverse complement strand
TGTGCGCAGTTTGAGGTGGAACGAGCGCTCCATTTGCAGAGGTCGTCGTAGCGATGCATGAAACAATATCCGATACCTCAATAGCCATCCATAGAGGTGTACGAGTGCGGAAGTGCCACACTAGTCGACGGGATGCTTTTCAATCCATAAATGCTCAGCCGATCGCGAAGGTTGAAGATAATCGCATAATGATGCTTACAGATAATTACCGTAAACGTGACCCATCCAGAAAACTTGTATTAAAGCCAAAATTTAGTGATAAAGTAGCTTTAATCAAGTTCTACCCTGGAATGAACCCTGATATAATAAGTTGGTATGTCGATCATGGCTATAAGGGCATTATTCTCGAGGGAACAGGACTTGGTCATGTTGGTAGTTACTGCATTAGAGCTATAAAGAGAGCCATAGACAATGGTGTTATAGTGGCTATGGCCTCCCAATGCATATGGGGACGTGTGAACATGAATGTTTATGATACGGGACGAGATCTTCAAGCCTTAGGAGTGATACCTTTAGAAGATATGCTAGCTGAAACTGCCTTAGTAAAGCTAATGTGGATTTTAGCACAGACAACTGAAACAGAAGAAGCGGTTAAGCTCTTAAGAGCTAATATTGCTGGAGAGATCTCCCAAAGAACGCTATATTGAGGAAAAATTACTAGTGGTGTAGACCGTGACTGTGGATTATGCTAAGGTAGGATTGAAAGTTGGTTTAGAAGTTCATCAGCAATTAAACACCGCCACTAAATTATTCTGCCGCTGTAAACCTGAACTTTCCAAAAAGGAGGCTGAAATTACCTTTACAAGACGGCTGAGGCCGACACAAAGCGAATTAGGTCAAATAGACCCTGCAGCTTATTTTGAGTTTCAAAAAGGGGTTAAAATTCTATACGAGGCAGATAGAGAAACGAGTTGTCTTGTAGAAATGGATGAGGAACCCCCTCATTCATTGAGCATGGAAGCTGTTGAAATAGCCTTAACCGCTGCACTTATGATGAATGCTACTCCAGTGGATGAAATTCATGTCATGCGCAAAACTGTTATTGATGGCTCCAATACCACGGGATTTCAAAGGACTTGTGTCATCGCTTTAAATGGCTTCATAAAGGTTGGAGAGAAAATTATTCCAATCCAACATGTAAGCCTAGAGGAGGATGCTGCTCGAAAAACGGGACAAAGCGGGTCAATTATACATTATCGCATAGACCGTTTGGGCATACCATTACTTGAGGTAGCAACAGCCCCTGTTATAAGCACACCAGAGGAAGCTGGACAAGTAGCCCTGGCCATAGGCAAAATACTGAGAGCTACTGGCAGAGTCAAGCGAGGGATAGGCACAATTCGCCAAGATTTAAACATATCTATAGATGGAGGTGCATTAGTAGAGATAAAAGGTGTACAAGAGCTTGAATTAATTCCAACGGTTATAGAGTACGAGGTTCAGAGACAATTAAATCTTATAAAAATAAGCGAGGAGTTAAGGAATAGGGGTATTAGGGAGGGGGAAATTAAAGAAGAGTTTATAGACGTCACGGATATTTTTAACCAAACATCTTGCAAGGTTATTCGCAAGGCTTTAGAAGGCGGAATGAGAGTTTTTGCAGTAAAGTTGCCAAGGTTTGCAGGCCTCCTAAAGTGGGAGTTAATGCCTGGAACGCGTCTAGGGACAGAAATGGCTGACCGTGCAAAGTTCTGGGGAAGAGTTGGAGGAATATTTCATACTGATGAAATGCCAGCTTATGGAATAACCCTTGAAGAAATTGAAACTCTTAGGAAGAGAGTTAGAGCCGGAGAGATGGACGCTGTAGTTTTCATAGCCGATAAACCTGAAAACGCTGTAGATGCTTTAAGGGCTGTTATTGAAAGGGCTAAAGAAGCCATAAAGGGTGTACCTGAGGAAACGCGCGTCGCGAAGCCAGATGGTACAACTAGTTACATGCGACCCCGACCGGGCGCAGCTAGAATGTACCCTGAAACAGATATCCCGCCCATCAGATTACCTGAAGAATACATCAACCAATTAAAAGCCAATCTTCCCGAAATGCCAGAAGAAAAGCTTAAAAGATTCATATCAGAGCATCACCTTAACGAAAAGCTGGCAAAACAACTTTTAGACTCAGAGTACTCGGGAATTTTTGAATCAATAATTAAAGAGACAAAGGTTTCATCAACTTTTGTAGCAGCTTTTCTAACAGAAACTATGAAGTCTCTTAAACGTGAGGGTATACCCGTAGAGAAAATTGCAGATGATCAGCTTTTAGAACTATTTAGGCTCGTAGATAAGGGAGAAGTCGCTAAAGAAGCCCTTCCAGAGATAGTAACTTGGCTGGCGAAGAATGAGGGAAAAAATGTTTATGAAGCTTTAGGAAGTCTCGGATTGAGGATGTTATCAAGGGAAGAGGTTGAAAAAGTCATAGAGGACATAATAATCAAAAATAGAAAAGTAATCGATGAAGGAAAAGACAAGGCCTTTGGGTTTCTTATGGGGGTAATAATGAAGGAGCTAAGGGGCAAAGCTGACGCCAAACTTGTGAGTAACATATTGAAGAGCAAACTTAATTTAAAATAAGTAATGCGCATTCGCAAAAAATAAGCTAGATTGGAGCTTCTATATAAGTTAAGGTTCTCTATGAAAGGAACAAGAATGACTTCAGGATTATTGGCGCTAGCACTGTCTGCTATTATATGTATTGGTTATGTCTCTGCAAATATACAGGATGATTCAGAATATCAGCAACATGTAAAATTTAATGGCGAAAAAGGCGCTGCTGAGACGATAATAATTAAAAAGCCTATGTTTCCGATACGATTTAATGATGGACAAATCCCAATAGGCAGTCATTGTAAAGTAGCATGTCCCCTAGAAGCTAACAAAAGCTATCACATATACCTTTATGGATCCTGGGTTAACTTAGGTTCAGGCCCAAAAACAGACTATGACATATTTGTTTATAATCCCCTAGGTGAACTCGAGTGCCATAGCACTAATGCTGCTGGAATTCCAGAAAGCATAGTAACTCCAGGCTTGGAACCATATTTTGTTCCTAAACATTCTGGGGAGTACATTTTCGTCATTGCCAATGATGCTAAAGAAAGCCACGGCTCCGAGGGAGCAACCTTTATGATTATAGAGCACATTGAATGCAATAAGTGGTATCAACATTATGTTGAAGGAAAAAACAACACAGGTTACCCGTCGTTTCGCACAAGTTGGGCTTACGAATTTGTAACAAATAGCTCTCGTATAGAGATTTGGATCGAAGTCCCAGAAACATTAGATATGTACGAGGCAAGACTTTATCTAATGACGAATCCAAAAGCTAAGAACAAAACCATCGTTGGGGGGATGCCTCTACCATGGGAGCCTGGGTTATACGGCGAAGTCAAGGATGTTATCGGCGGCTTTAACCTGGAAAGTAAAGGCTATAGAGGCATAGCATACACAAGTTGCGGGGACTATGGTAAAGACATGCTTATAAACTTCACTCTCCCCAAGGAGTTAAGAACAGAAGAACCGATTACCTATCATCTCGTCTTCATTGGTGAATCAGGGAGGGGTGCAATAAAATTCCTAGTGAAGACAAAGTTCGGCGGCTCTGAGCTAAAACCGCTTAAGATTCCGACACAGGTCTACCCTAATACGGAAATCAGCATATCCTATATCTCAACACCATTCAACCTAAAAAATGCAAGTCTGATCTACTCTACAAACAATTGGAAAACCACTAATAAAACGGAAATGGAAATCATTGGGAATAATACGTGCCAGGGAATTATACCCGGGCAGGCTGTGGGTACCGAAGTCAGATATAGAGTTGAAGCTATCGACGTTTTAATGAATAAAATGGTAGCTGAAGGAAGTTATATAGTAAAACATGCCTCTGCCATAAACTTAACTAGTGTGCCTGAAAAGGTGACCGTTGGTGGTAAAATCATCATAAATGGCTTCCTAACTCCCAAGATAAGTGGTCAAACTATAACATTCACCTTTAAAATGCAAGATGAAGTCAACCAAATAGAATGTAAAACTGATGAAAACGGCTTTTTTACAGCGAATTTTACGCTTAAAGAACCCGGCTACCTTATTTTGGAGGCAAAATACGCTGGGAATGGTCAGATTCATGGTTGTAGCTACGGTCCCTTCATTATTAGGGTGGAGGAGCCTCCTTTAATTACTAAGATAATCCCGTATATCGGAGTTGCAGCACCACTCTCCATAGTTGGGCTTTTTATTCTCTATATAGTTAAAATGCGAGGCTGAAAGTCATTTTCAAGCTTGCTATGCAATTACATGTTAAAAACCAAGGATTAACAGAAACTAGTACGCAAACCCTAAAAATACAAACCACTTTACTTTTTATATCTGTGGTAAATTAATTTAAACATGCAAAGGATCCCCGGGGGTGCCAGCATTATAAAGGAGTTTTAGCTTGAGGGAGACTTATGAAGAGAATTGAAGTTCACATTAAAACCTCATTCGGTGAAATTGTGATTGAAGGCGAAAACCCTAATGATGTGCTAAATCTACTTAAAGAGATTCCAGAAAACTTTGTTGAAGAAGTATCCGGCATTGTTTCTGGTAAGCTAACACCCTCTGTGGCAGCTCAATTAAGAGGTATAATTGAGTTCACCACAGAAGGCCCCGTTATTGCAACAAAAGAAAACCTAACCCACTATGAAGCTATAGGTTTGATCCTCTATGCTTCTGAAGGTAGACAAAATACGGCAACGCAAATTCAGAAGCTCCTTGAATCAAGTGGTATAAAGTCAATGGTCCCTGCCCGTCTTAATGAAATGACTAAGCGAGGGCATGTTTTCAAACCTGATCCCAAAAGGCCTGAGTTTAAGCTTACAGTTCATGGTGAGAAATGGATTGAGGAGGAAGTTCTTCCTAAACTCAGGAGTAAAATAAGTTGAAAACTGAAAACAACATAACAATTCATGTTAAGTACTGCGACTTGGAAAAAACTTTTACTGGAAACATTAATGAAGTATGGCTTGCTGTTAACAAGTTTTTCAGCGAATTAATTCCAGCCTTTGAAATGGCGAAGGCTCTAACTCTAAAAATGGATCTAAGTGAGCTAGTTGAGGCTTGCAAAGGTATTGTTGGCTTTATCGAAAATAAACCATATCTGCTGGTATCTAAGGTGAAACTTACAGATAACGAGACATTAGCTATACATTTACTAGCGGCTTATGTTGGGCATAAATTAGGCGTATTGAATACCGACTCTATGTCAAGGGAGGAGCTTCAGAGCAGGCTTGGAAAAAGCGGAAAAATAACCAGCACTCGCCTAGGTGAGCTAATAAAAATGGGGATCGTTGAGAAGAACCCTGATGGAGACTACAGGCTTACAGGATTTGGAGTTGTTCAAATGCAACGGGAGTGGCTCCCCAGAATACGATCTAAGCTTAGACTATGATTAATTTCTCAGCATTTTTTCCTCATCTTCAAGTATTTCCTCTGAACATAAATATTCAATTAACTTAGGGTTGATGAGAGGCTTACCATTCTTAATGGGGTAAGCGTAGGGCAGATAAATTTCTCCTTTAACTTAATTCTTAAGCCTCTTTTAACTGAAATGGCCTCTAGCGGGGTGCCTTCACTTACAAGCTTTGCGACATATATAGCTCCATCAATGGAGAATTGAACTTTTCCAATATTCCGAACAATAGCTCCTGGTAGAGTAGCCGTTAGAAGTTTGCTTGTTCTTCCTTTAGGAGGATGATCGCCTAAGATTCCACCTATTATTACGGCTTCTTTCCCCTCAAAGTCATTTGGTTTTAAGGATAGGTTTGCTTTAGGATCTAAAACTATGACCTTGAATGGTGGGAATAATTCAAAAGCCCTCTCTAAGCAAACTCTCCCTAACGTTTTAAGTTTTTGAAAATCCTCGATTCTTTTAACATTTGTAAACCATAATTTTTCTTTACCAACGATTTCCGAAGCATGCATATATTCGAACAATAACCACTTACTAACTTCAGGTTCAAGATGTTCAATAATAAAAATAATCGAAGCCATAAGAATCAATATTTAACATTAAACCTAATAAACCTGTGGTTGCAGAGAAGCTAACTCTGTAACTTTGGCCTTTATTTGGTGGAAAATCTTTTGCATGTCACTCTTATCCATCAAGTACGGATCTGGAATATTCCAAACTACTATTTTATTTCGGCATTGGGGGCATAATTTTAGAATGTAGTCTTTGTGTATAGGTTCCATGGCAACTATTAAGTCGTATTCTGTAAGTCTCTTCTCCCACAGACCTTCC
>JAGTRA010000028.1:0-3571 GCA_018396935.1 Candidatus Bathyarchaeota archaeon | reverse complement strand
TTTAACTTCTTCAGCGATGGAAAGGACGATGCGCAGTCCAGCAGAATCCACAATCCAGTCTGGTCTAAGTTTACGTAGCAAAGCCTCTGCAAGAGGACTGCGATACACATTCCCTGAGCAGACAAACAAAACCTTCAATTTGATCAAGCCACGCAATCACTTAACAGTCAAAATCACTGCATAATATAACTGTTCCCACATAAAACAGACACAATAATAATTAACAAAATCATCAGGCGAACCCTTAAAAATGTAAGCAAGTCATAATCTATGATGAAGTAAAATGAATGCCCAAATAATACTTCTCATAATTTTTGCTGTTATACTGGGCATTTTCCTATGCTTATGCTACAGCTTTCATAAGAACGAAGCTTGGGCGAGAAGCCGGAATAAGATTGGAGCAATTTTCATGAGTATAACCGGTTTTTCTCTATTTTTATGGGGATTAGAAACGAAGGATGTTATCAGGACTACGCTTGGTATTTCCTTGCTCTTAGCATCAGCATCCAATCTCTCAGATTATATTAAACATGAGTTATTAAGCCGGATTCTAGAGGTACTATTTACTGCATCATCAATAGCGACAATACTTTATGGATATGTGACAACTAAAAACGTAATATTTGGAGTAATAACTCTGTTTATTTTAGTCACACTTTTATTTGGCTTAATGTTTTCGTACATTATACCGAAAATTTACAAACATTCAGATTTGGGTTGAGGTGTAAGTCCACCTTGTTAAATGAATTGCATAATAATGTTTGAAGAATTATTGGTTATGGTGGTCTCTTCTGAGCATACTGATATCTGCGGGGCTTTCCCTCTCGAGTCAGTATGCCCTCCTTTACTAAGTCTATAAGTGCATGAGCTACAGCAGTTCGATCATAATGAAAGCCACGTCTCGCCATTTCATTGTGGACTTCTCCTAAACTTCTTGGAGTTATGAACCAACCCTCCTCCCATAGGCTCTGGATCACGCCTTTACAGGTTTCAGCCCTAGAAGGTGACGTAAAGCGTTCAACAGGCGTTGCAGATATCTCTTTCAGTTTTTGTGTTATTGCCGATAAAATTCTATCCACAGCAGACTGCAGTTGTTCTTCTTGGCATTCAATTTCGAATTCTATTTCACCTACCCTCATTTTAAGGCGTATTGGTGGTTTTGTACTTGGCGCCGTCAATTTTTCACCTTGTTGATTATTGAATTGTGCAATTTGTGCATGCACAACATTTAAATAAACCTTCCTTAAACAATTGGCTATTGGTGAATCTTGGTGATTGAACAATACACTATAGCAACAACATCAAAATATAATTTTCCACAGCCGATTATGGATTTAACACTTCCTCAACGCTTTATGGAGCTCAGTCTCACCTCCCTAAAGGTCATGAGTAAATGCAGTTTTCAATTAAATCAACAACCCCTTCAACAAAGGAGCATGGAGCTTTCAATACAAGCTGAAAACTTATCCCCCGAGCCAATTCACTTAAAGCTGAACAGACAGCCAACAATCATAGCCGCTGTAGATACTTCATCAATAAATCTTGGCGAGACAAGCAGGGGTTTAGTAATCGCCATTCGGGGGGCATGTGTGTGGAAGAGCAATAAGAAATATAATTACTTACGGCTTGGCCCCTTTATATTTCATATTACTGAAGAAAATAAAGGGGAGATTTACAATAGCCTCTTGAGGATTTACATTCCAAACCATAGAGGCGCAGCCAATCCTAGCTTCAATCAGTTACCATTGAGGATGGCAAATCTTCTTGAAAGATGGTTGCAAGCTTCCATCGCCAAGACCCTCAATGGAGGTATAATCCTTTTTGACGGTTCACTTACAGCCGGAACACCAGATACACCGATTCAGCAACTAAGGGAAATCCTAAAATCCGCCAGAGAGAGGGGCAACGTAGTCTTAGCTTTTGCTAAAATGACTAGCCTAAGAATCAATGGCTTAATCATTACAGAAGCTTTGGTAAACTATAAGCCGCCATATCTAGTGCCAATGATTGACTTGAAACTTAAGCCGCCACTGACACTTCTTGGCGATATTTATGTAGCTAAACTTTCAGCAGGGAACTGTGCATTTAGGCTAGATATTGATAAAGAAATCCCGCATGACCAAAGGGTGGATGCTGTAGAGAAGCTTTTAGGTAATGACCTTATAAATTGCGGCTACCCAGAAACCCTGAGGCTAGCTCATATTCTATGCACATTCACAGCTAATGAAGTCTTAGCCATGCAACACTATGTCAGACGTAAACATCGTCTAAAAATTATTGATCGACCTGACATGCATAAGCTGCTATTTGGACCCTTTGGTAAGGGTGAGGACGATAATGAGACTTTATAAGAAAGAAGGTAATGTAGTTCAGATTCTAAGCTTCCCCGATGAGAACTTAGAAAAAGGCGACTATCTCCTTATAGAAGATGAATCAGCTGGAAGAGCCCTTATAGTACAGGTTATAGATGTTCAATTTGCAAATGTACCAGGTGTTCTAGAGGAACTCCTTAGAAGTCTGCCTGACGGTGGTGAAATTATAGAGGGGGAAGACATAGACCCGCTAGATATAGCACCCCACATAACATATATCCAAGACGCTAAGCTTCTTATTTGCAAGATTAGAGCCACGATTCAAGGAGGGGGATTAATACCAAGCAGTTCATGGCTTCCGTCACGTTCTCAATCAGTTATTAGGCGTCTTCCTATATCAACGCTACTTAAGCTTGCAAGGGTGAATGGCAAAAGACCTATCCTCCTAGGTGAGACTAAAGAAAACTCGCCACTAATGATAGATGCATCTTCATTAGATGGAAAGCTTAATATAATAACTGGCAAAAAAGGAACAGGGAAATCTCATCTATCAAAACTATTGATAATTAGCCTTATACAATATGGTGCCACGGTTGTCGTTCTAGATTTAAATGGTGAATATGCTGGGTTAGGGATAACCTCCGATGGAAAAAAGAATGCTTACTATGATAAAGTTCACGTTTTAGTGCCGAGTGAGAATTTTAAAGTAGCCCTCAGCCAACTCCACATAAATGAGCTTATGAGCATACTTATCCATGCCCTACATCTGCCAGGCACATCAGCCCGCGAGTTTAGACGGATATGGCAGTCTCTAAAGCAGAGAGGATGCTTAACTCTTAACGAGCTGGGTGAAGCCATTCGTAATTGGCATTGCAACCAGAATGTTAAGGATGCTTTATTTTCAAGATATTACACTATGGTCAACTCCGGCTTCTTTACTGATAATCTATCTGAAGCCATGATGCTTGAAGAAGCCCTTATAAAAGCCAATAGGGAAGGCGGCGCCGTTATTATTAATCTTAAGAACACTTCAGCCATGGATAGGCACATGATTGTCGAGTATGTCCTCGGAAAGCTTACGGAGATGTTGACAAATTGGAGACTTAAAGCAGTTTTTCTATTCGCAGAGGAAGCCCACCTCTATTTACGTGAAACTTACTGGGATGATATAGTAACGAGAATGCGTCATTTTGGCATATTTACAACATTCATAACTAACCAGCCGGATAGCATTCGTGAAAGCATATACCGCCAAGCGG
>JAGTRA010000027.1:10168-10503 GCA_018396935.1 Candidatus Bathyarchaeota archaeon | reverse complement strand
TATGAAACAATGCAGGGCGAACTCCACTACATCCGCTTCCCCCTTAAAGACGGTAGCGGCTACCTATTGATAGCTACAACTCGGCCTGAATTTATACCGGCATGTGTTGCTGTGGCAGTTAATCCATCTGATGAACGTTATAGCGCATACATAGGAAAAGAAGTGATGGTTCCAATTATTAATCGTCAAGTTCAGGTAATTTCCGATGAGAGCGTGTTGCCATCCTTTGGGACAGGCGTAGTGATGATATGCACCTATGGCGATAAGGAGGATGTTAAAATTGTCAAGCGCCACAACCTTCCGGTTATAATGCTTCTAACCGAGAACGGTTTAAT
>JAGTRA010000027.1:0-10158 GCA_018396935.1 Candidatus Bathyarchaeota archaeon | reverse complement strand
CTAACAGTTAAAGAGGCTAGAAAAGCCATAGTGAAGGATCTTGAATTAGCAGGTTTGCTGGAGAAAATTGAGCCTATAACCCAAGAGGTTGGAGTATGTGAAAGATGTAAAACTCCAATAGAGATACTTGAACGTAAGCAGTGGTTTATGAAAACTCGCATCCTGACCGATAGAGTGGTTCGAGCTGCCAACGAGATCATATGGTATCCTGAGCATATGAAAGTTAGGTTAATAGACTGGGCTTGCTCCCTTGACTGGGATTGGGTTATAAGCCGTCAAAGAGTTTTCGCGACGCCAATCCCAATATGGTATTGTAAAAACTGTGGAGAAACAATAGTGGCTGAAGAGAGCTGGATTCCGATAGATCCAAAACTGGAGAGCCCACGTATAGAAAAATGTCCTAAATGTGGTTGTAGCGAATTTATACCTGAAACCGACGTTTTCGACACATGGATGGATTCCTCAATAACCTGTGCTGTTCACGCTGGGTGGCCTGACAGAAAGGACTGGAGAAGGTTCTTCCCAGCTGACCTCCACCCCTCAGGTGTAGACATCATAAGGACATGGGCTTACTACCTAATCGTAAGACATCTAGCCCTATTTGATGAAAAGCCCTTCAAAAGTTGCCTCATCAATGGAATGGTTCTGGGGTCTGATGGTAGGAAGATGAGCAAGTCCCTTAAGAACTACGTTGCTACACATGAGGTTCTTGATAAATATGGTGCTGATGCTGCACGTCAATGGGCTGCTGGGGGTGGAGCAACAGGCTCAGACATACCCTTTAGGTGGGCTGATGTTGAATACGGTAGAAGGTTCTTGACTAAGCTTTGGAATGCTTCCCGTTTTGTTAGTAGCCAGCTACAGGATTATGTTCCAAATGAAGTGGAGGATCTTCAAACGCTTGACCGATGGATAATTAGCAAAGCTGAAAAACTAACTAAAAGGGTAACTGAAGCGTTGGAAAAATGTCAATTTAATGTAGCTCTTGAAGAAATTCGAAATTTCACATGGCACATATTCTGTGATCAATATATCGAAGCTATTAAGGACAGGCTTTACAAGCCTGAAATCTATGGAGAATCTAAGCGGAAGGCTGCGCAATACACCCTCTATAGGGTGCTCTATCGTATCCTCCAGCTTCTTGCACCAATAATACCCCATATAACCGAAGAAATATACCAAGCTATATATTCTGAGCATATAGGTTGTAAGAGCATTCACCTCACAAATTGGCCAGAAGTGGATATGAAGAAAATTGATGAAGTAGCAGAGCGGGAAGGCGACCTCATAATAGCCTTAATTGCAGAGATTCGGAGGGAAAAAGCTGAGAGGAGAAAGCCTCTTAATGCTCCAATAAAAGTTGTTAAAGTCTATGCTGGAAATAGTGATTACGCCTATGTAATCGAGCGGAACAAGGAGGACATCATGGCGACGTGTAAGATTTCAGAGCTACAAATTATACCGGAAAAAGGTGGGGGGCAATCAGTACCGCAATACGATGGGCTAAGCTTCGTATCAATTTATGAATGAAACTCAAATAACTTTTTTTAAAAAAAGATGGGGTTACAGTTGTTATACTTTTTCAAATGCTTATTGCTGTTTCTCTTCATTTTCCCCAGAGGCTTCTTCATAAATGGCTTCTGTTCCCTCACCGATCCGCTGTTCTAGTGGGGTTTCCACACTCTTAGCTTCAGTTTCTATGTCTCCTGATGTTTGTATCGCTTCCGTGACTTCGTTTGTTTCAACGTTTATAGATGTAGTCTCAACTTTTTGTAATTGTGCATCCACAGAACTTTGCTCTATAACCTCTACATGTGTAGTGGTTTTGGGCTCTTCTATCTCTATCTTCTCAATATGTAATGTTGAGATTTCCTGGATGCCTTGCTCTGTGCTTTCACAAATTGTAATTGGGTTAGTTAACTGGTTAATCAGCTCTGTTATTACTTTAAGCTCGTTTTTTGCGTTCTCGATTCCCGCTATTACGGCTTCTATACCGCTTTTGTAACTTTCTTCATCTATTTCCCCGCCTACTCGCTGGATTTCAAAATTTGCTAGCATTTTCTCCAGGATCTTTATGTGATTTTCAAGTTCCCTGGCTTTGTTGTTCATTTTTTCTAGTAGCTTAAGTTTTTGTTTTTCAATTTCCTGAATGGCTGCATCTATTTCTGCGTTGAATACATCAAAGGTTTCTTTTGATATTTTTCCACTTTCCAGCAGACCGTTAAGAGCATGTTTTTTACGTTCAGCGGTTTCTAATTCAGCTTTTATCTTTTCAAAATAACTTTTCCAACCAAACATCTATCACACCAGATTCTAGTTAAATGAATAAAGAAGATAACATTTTATGACATGCAGGTATATTTAAGGCTGTTAGAATCCTCTTTTAAGCCATGACTATGAAAATATTTTTGTCTAAAATATATTAAAGTGAGGAATAGTTTTTATGCTTTTCATCGTTAAATGACTCAATTATTTGTAACTAGAGATGCTTAATTTGCTATCCCTATTCCGACTTGGCTCTTATAGCCGCTTAAGGCTGTTCATTGCTTCATTATGGTATGTAGGTGCTCAGGCAGTATCATAGTTTGTTGAAAACCAAGTTGTCTCCAACTCATTAAACTAAGCCCAACTCCTGCGTAATCTTCATATAGTCTCAAAACTTTTTTAGAAAGTGCATACCTGTAGCTGGGACCTCTGTATTGCTTTAGAGATGCAGAAAGGATGAGATAATAAATGTTCGGATGAATTGGGCCCGTAGCTCAGCAAGGATAGAGCACCGGGCTTTTAGGCCCATCATATGGAGGCGAGGTAACCCGGGGGTCCCGGGTTCAATTCCCGGCGGGCCCGCTTTCACCTCTCCTTTATATGAATTATGCCCTTGCTATTTGCTCTTTATAGAATCTTAAGTTGTTGCATCCCTTCTATTTTTCTTGATTAGTTAGCAGATTTGGAAATGCTTTTTCACATACTCTCAATATTGGTGTTCCAATGAATACCGTGCATATAACGCCTGTTCCAAGGGTCCAAACTATTGTGTTTAATATCCATGTTGCAGGATCCTTTGCTATAGATGATATCGCTCCCTCTACGGCTTTATATGCATATGTCCCTGTTGGAATTAAGAAGCTTAATTTGGCAAG
This sequence comes from Candidatus Bathyarchaeota archaeon, assembly GCA_018396935.1. Taxonomy (GTDB): domain Archaea; phylum Thermoproteota; class Bathyarchaeia; order Bathyarchaeales; family Bathycorpusculaceae; genus DSZD01. The sequence continues at coordinate 7,018 of JAGTRA010000027.1, read as the reverse complement.
TAATAGCCACAAGCCAAATCCTATTATTATGCTCCCCGCTAGAAAGCCCATGAGGGTTGCAGCTACAAAATTTCTCCAATTTAATGGTTTAGAAATTTTTCCTATAATGTAGAAGCATACAAAATTTCCTGGTGTGCCGCTGAAGATTGTTAAAACGGGCGATCCATACGTTAGGATGCTAGCGATAAACGTCCCCAGGGCTGCGCCTAAACCCCCAACTATTGGACCGAATAAAACTGCGAAAACTGCTGGAATAACTACTGCCGGTCTAAGTTGAACAAGCCATGGTGTTTGAATATAAGCGGTAGCATAGGAGCCTACAGCATATAATGCTGCATTAATAGCTAGAGCAGAAACTTCTCTCACTGAAACCTTAACCATTCCTCTCACCAGGCAGGAAGTATAATTTTTACGATAATAATTAAAATTTCGTATATAAAATATAAATATATTTAGACATATAATCGAATATATAAATTAGTATCCAATTTAACCACAAGTCATATAAATCCTCATAAGCGCTAAAGAATTAAATTCATAAATAGATTCGAGAACATTTAGAGGATCTAGTAACATCATGAACATTAGCTATCCTTATAACCAGCCACCCAAAGAAGCGAGGTTATATAAAGGCTCCAGAATTAGAGGTGTTGGAGCCTCGGGCGGGATTTGAACCCGCGACCACCACCTTACCAGAGTGGTGCCCCACCAGGCTAGGCTACCGAGGCTACATCCACAATATGAATAAACCCACTTTTTAAAAAATTTCGCTCCCAATTGGTTTGATTAACAAAATAAATTTATTTAGCCAGAAATATGTCAATGCATAATAGTTGGGGCGGGGGTCGCCAAGCCTGGTCAAAGGCGCAAGGCTTAGGACCTTGTCCCGTAGGGGTTCGTGGGTTCAAATCCCACCCCCCGCACCAATACCCCTAGTTCTGGTGCGGTTCACATAAGCCCAACTTTTAAATCTTCGAGTACAGAGTTTAATGTGATAGCGGATATACATGATTATGCTGGTAGGCTTCGTAGGGCTAGGGAGAGGCTGAGTAGGCTGGAGAACAGCAGCCTACTACTATCATTCATAGATCATTTGAGCGCTCTTGGATTATCGGTTGGTAGGGTTGCTAAGTACGCTAACCAGCTGTGCACGTTGATGAAGAATTATAGGAGCGGTTTCTTTTCCATTTTCGGGCCTTTCCTTTCTAATAACTTTCTAGCTGGTGCAGTTATTAGTTTTGAAAAATGCTGTTTTGCCTAAAGTTGTTTTTCTTCGTATTTACGCCTAAGTTTTTACGGCGAGTTCTTGCTTTGTTCCATGGGAAGTTATAAATAAAGCATAAAAAGATGCATAATGACGGTATCGATGTATACAATAAAACATAACGGTAATATGAAAATTGTATCAGAAACGTTGGCTGTTTTTCTAGTATTGGTTGTTGTAATCGTTAGTGTATTTGCTTATGAGTGGCATATATGCTCTCAGAAATCGATTATTGCATTAGCGACAACCACAAGCACCTATGATTCAGGATTGCTGGAATATTTAATGCCATATTTTCAAGAAAAATATGGCATCGCCGTTCACATAATTTCAGTAGGCACAGGGCAGGCCATAGAAATTGCTAGACGGGGTGATGTAGATTTAGTGCTGGTGCATTCTACGCAACTTGAACTTGAATTCGTTAACAGTGGCTGCGGCGTCCATAGGATTGGCGTAATGTACAACGACTTCGTAATAATTGGTCCAGCAAATGATCCAGCTGGGATAAGCGGATTGAAGAACGCTACAGAAGCTTTCCGTAGAATTGCGGAAGAGGGTGCTAAAAATAACGCCAAATTTATTTCGCGTGCAGACAAGTCAGGCACCCACATGCTGGAATTAAGTATATGGAAAAAGTTGAACTTGAGACCTCTAAATAAAACATGGTATGTAGAAGCTGGATCTGGGATGGGGGCTGTTTTACGAATGGCTAATGAAATGAATGCTTATACATTAACAGATAGGGCTACATGGTTGTCCTTTAAGAATCAACTTACCAATTTGAGAGTTTTAGTTGAGGATGACGTGGTGTTGCTAAACCCTTACGCTATAATCCTTGTTAATCCTGAGAAGTACCCTAAGAGAAACTATGAAGGCGCACTTATGCTTGCTAAGTGGATGATTTCAGAGGAGGGACAAAATCTAATAGCAAGCTTCAAGAAGTGGGGTGAAACTTTATTCAAACCCATGGCTAGAAACATTGAATTGGCACAGCTGTTAGGTTTTCCGGAGCAGGAAAAGGAGCTAGCGTGGTATGATATGCAAGAGCCATGGGTTTAAAGGTCTCGGGTGGTGTTTGCATTTTGTATGAGGGCATATTTTGGGAGGAAGTCTTAAACATAACTTTATTGTCATTAAAGGTTTCAGGGTTAGCCACTTTAATAGGTGCCCTTATAGGCATACCCATAGGAACCTTTCTAGGTTTAAGGCGGTTTAAGGGAAAGCGAACTATAATGCGTTTTGTGGACGTTATAATGAAAACCATCGTAAACACCTTTATGGGCTTGCCGCCTGTTGTGGTGGGCCTTATAGTTTATCTTCTATTGACAGCATCCGGGCCTCTAGGCTGGTTAGGGCTACTATACACGCCCATGGCTATGATAATGACACAGCTCATAATAGTCATCCCAATCATTATCGGCATCACAATGTCTGCCGTTGGAAGTATTGAAAAATCCATAAGAGAGAAGGCCCTATCCCTCGGTGCAACAGAAACACAAGCGGCATTGCTTGTGTTGAGGGAGGCGCGTATGGGGGTTTTATCTTCAATTATAGCGGCGTTTGGTGCCGCCATTTCAGAGGTAGGCGGCATAATGATTACTGGTGGAAATATTAGATGGTGGACTCGGACACTTACGACGGCTATTGTGATTGAAACAGAGTTAGGCAACTTCACCATGGCTTTGACTCTTGGAGCCATCTTACTCACTATAGCCTTCATAATAAACTTGGCATTAACAATAATCCAAGTTAAGGGGGCAAGGGAGTAGTGTCAAAAGTTGAAGTGAAAAGCCTTTTTAAGGAGTACTCTGGAAGACAAGTTTTAAAGGGCATAACTTTCAGCGTTCAAAAAGGGGAATTTTTCGTTCTATTAGGGCCAAATGGGTCTGGAAAAACCACCCTACTTAAGATTCTTGACCTGCTTGAGGAACCAACAAGTGGGGAAGTATGGCTTAACGGAGAGCCAGTAGACTATTCATCTTCAAAGGAGCGGGTGATGCTTCGTAGAAGGATCGGGATGGTTTTCCAGCAAACAGTACTCTTTAACATGAGCGTATTAGATAACGTAGCTTATCCACTAAAAGTTAGAGGAGAGCGTAATTTCGAGCAGAAAGTGAAATCGGTGCTCGAATTAGTCCAATTGAAAGGTTTTGAACGCAAAAATGCTCTAACTCTATCCGGAGGGGAAGCGCAAAGAGTAGCTATAGCCCAAGCATTAGTTACCGAGCCTGAACTACTGCTTCTCGATGAACCCACGGCAAATCTTGACCCTAAAAATGCCTCCATAGTTGAGGAGGTAATATCCCATATCAATAGGGAGAAGGAAATAACAATAATTATGACAACCCATAATGTGTCTCAAGTGGAAAATTTAGCGGATCGAGTAGCCATCCTTGATGGAGGCAGAATGGAGCTGCTAGGCACGTTTCAAGAAATTTTCAGAAGCCCATCGCCCAATAAAAACTTAGCCATGGATAATATTTTTCACGGCGTTTCAAGAATAACCAATGAAGGCACATCAATTATAGACATTGGCGATGGCGTGCATATTGAAGCTGCATTCAAGAGGGTTGGAAATGTAACCATTCACGTCCCGCCTGAAGATATTATCCTATCAAAATATCCACTAATTTCAAGTGCGAGAAACACATTCGAAGGCACAATAACGCAGATAACTGATATAGGGCATATAGTAAGGCTGAGAGTTAAAGTTATGTCAATCAAAGACTTCATAGTTCAAGTAACCAAGAGATCATTCAATGAAATGCAGCTCAATATAGGTTCTAAAGTCTACATAGCATTTAAAGCCTCATCCGTTCAGGCAAATTAAGTTCTAAAGGTTTAATAGTAGTAAACGGTCTATATGAGAAAAATTATGGGAAAGAAGGTTGTTAAATGGCTTTCATGATCGAGATAGCAAATATGTATATTGAAGCTTTTATTATTGGGTTGCTTTACGGTTTTTCGCTTTGTACTTCTTCATGTCTTCCTTACGTCGCCAGTTATATTGCAGCAGTGGGCGCTGATTTTCGCAAAGGGATATTCATAACCTTGACTTATAACGTAGGTAGGGTGACTTCTTATGCTGTTGTTGGAATTCTAGCTAGTTTTTTGAGCAGCATCTTCCGAGTCATGTTAAGTGAATCCTTAATTTTTAATTTTCAAAACTATGCATCCTATGCTTTTGGGGCAATAACAATAGCTATAGGCATAAATATACTTCTCAAGAGCAAAAGTACTCCTAACTGTGTTATGGATGTTAAAAATGCTTTAAACAAACATGTAGGTAAAATTGATACATATGCCTTCCTCCTTGGATTCGGCAGAGGCTTCATTATATGTCCGCCATTAGCAATGCTCATTTTATACGCTATAACTTTTGGCTCACCCATCGATGGCAGTTTAATACCAATTATATTTGGCGTGGGCACTGCAATATCGCCCATACTACCCCTTGGCGGCGTTACAGGGTGGCTTCTTAACAAAGCACCATTATTTAGAAGAAAACTCTCCATAATAGGTAGTATAGTGCTGATTTTGCTTGGGATAGCATCCTTATTGAACACAATTCTAGTTTAAAATGATAGATGGGCTATTATCATCGAAAGATATCTAAAAAGGTAGATAGCATTTTTCTAAGGATATCCAGTCAAAGGGTGTGTGTCGGAATGCGAAAGTTGTCGATGGCTCTAAACATAATAATGATCTGCTGCTTAACAGTAGCAGTTTTGCTCTACATCTCTATCACATGTAGTATTCACGGTGGCAGTAGCCATTGTAGCTATTGGGAAACATGTACAGTAAACCTCTACACATTAACTCCAGTCTTCACGTTTCCATATAGACACGTGTCCAGTACACAGTTAAAAGTTTACGTAGCTGACTCGCCTGAAAAACTCTATGAAGGCTATAGATTTAAGGATTCATACGATTTCTTGAACAAGGGCGCCAAAGGTATGCTTCTTGACGTAAGACAATATGCCGGGCTCGCTATAACCATTACGATGCAGAATGTTAAGCTGCCCTTATCCATACTTATATTAGAAAAATTTGGCAGCGTATACAAAATTGTAAATTGGAGGGAGTTACATCCAGGTGAAGACTGGCTTATTCAATTGCCAGATAACAGCCCATTAATACTTGAACTAGATCCAGGGGTTGGGAGACAAATTCTAAATAATGCAAATTCAACACTGGTTACCGTAGTTAATGGTTCATAATACCATTAAGGCTTAGAAGGAGCTGATGGTGTATCAATTATGATTAAATTTGGCGTTTATCTGCCATTCTACTCTTTTGGCTTTAATTGTAGCCGCTATAGATCCTTTGAAATTCTTAAAGAAGTAGTTTTGCGATGTGAGCAGCTTGGTTATCACTCAGTTTGGCTTGATGACCACGTTATGTACGGTGATAAGCCTATTTTAGAATGCTGGACTATCCTATCCGCCCTTTCCACTTTAACGAGAAAAATAAGGCTTGGAACTTTAGTTTTGTGCAACCAATTCAGGAGCCCTGCGTTGTTAGCAAAGATGGCTGCTACCCTCGACGTCATCTCTGACGGGAGGCTTGAATTTGGCATAGGTGCAGGGATTCAGAGAGAGGAGCATGAAGCATATGGCTTTCCATTTCCAAATCTAAGGACACGGGCTGAACAGTTATCTGAAGCTTTAGAAATAATAAAGCGTATGTGGACTATGGAGGAGTCAACTTTTAATGGTCTCCACTTTAGGATTAATAGGGCTAAATGTGTTCCAAAACCCATTCAAAAACCTCATCCACCAGTAATAATTGGTGGTGTAAGTAAATCCATCTTAGAAGTTACGGCAAAGTACGCTGATAGATTTGACTGGGGTCCTCTCTCGGTGGATCAATATGAACGGAAGCTATCCCTTCTCGAGACTTATTGTAGAAAGGTTGGTCGCAATCTAGAGTGTATAGAGAAGTCGTGTTGGGTCCGTGGAGCCATATACCTCGCCAGCGATAAACAGGAACTTAAGCAAAAAATATGCGCATGGAAACCGGAAAATGTGCCTCTAGATGTCTTCAATAAGATGAATTTTGTAGGAACCCCTGACGACTTAATTAATGAGATGCAGCCTTACCTCGACATGGGGGTGACATTTTTTATGCTATACTTTGGGGATCTTCCAACAGGGGAAAGTTTAAAAATTTTCGCAGAGACCGTTCTTAGGGAGTTAAGCTAGCTGATGAAAAATCTAAGGGCGTCCTGAATGTTTGCCACTTCAACAACCTTCGTGTTATACCCTTCCTTTCGTAGGTATTCCTGAACATCAACGGTTTGGGGTTCATAGGTTATTATTTGAAGCGGACCTATCTTGGTAATGCGCTCAATGTATATAATCGTCTTCGACTGACCCATCGGCACTAGAAACAATTGAGCACCCGCCTCGGCTGCTGCCTTAGCTTTCTCAAGGATGCCTCCAACTTGTTTAATAGATCCATCATTCTGAATAGCTCCTGTGATCACAATGTCTCGCCTTATCTCAGATCCGCTAAGCATTGAAGCTAAAAGAACCGTTATGGCGGCTCCAGCTGATGGGCCATCAATTACATCTATAGTTTTGTTAGCTGTAACCGTTAATATTAGGTCTAAGTGGCTTGCATCAACATTTGCAACTTGCTGAGCAACTTTAAAGGCAATTTCAGCAGAATCCTGAAGTGTTATCCCAATTTTGGGGTTTGTAGCAATATAAACTCTCCCTGATACATCAATAGATCTAGGGTAAACCTTTA
>JAGTRA010000026.1 GCA_018396935.1 Candidatus Bathyarchaeota archaeon | reverse complement strand
CTCCTTGCGTGAAGGTGAGCCCAATCTATTACAGGCTTCGTCTGCTCAACCCTCTCACATATGCATAGGATTTCTTCTAAACTACCAAACTGAGAGATTTTTCCCATAGTTTCCGGCCCTAACCATACATCTTTAACGCCTAGAGAACGTAATTCAGCTATAACTTCATCAAGAGTTTTTACACACTCTTCTAAAGCCTGCTTCGGCGGCTTTTCACCATAATATCCTACATGGAAGACTGTAATCCGTGATCCCATCCATTTAGATGCGAGGACGCAGGCAATAAGTCTCTTTTTACTGGCTTCAAGAACTTCCTTTGCACCACAAAGGTTAATGAAGTACGAAGCATGAAGGCTCACTAAGACATCATTCCTTTTTGCCTCTATCCCAAATTTCTCCGCATCCGCTTGCTTGATTTGAGGTTTATCACCCCATCGAACAGCTTGATACTCAAAAGCGTCAAGACCCTCCTCCCTTAAAAGCCTTGGAACATCAAACAATTTTGCCCCCATAACTTTAAATGTTGGCGGGACGCCAGCAGGTCCAAACCGTGGACGACCATACATACAGATACATCCCAAAGTATTTTGTCTCGCGATTATATATAGCATTACTCTGAAGGCGTTATATGTTACAATAATGTAAGCTTATTCTCTCAAGGAAAACTATTTTGGGAATTCGTGACCACATCTAGGACATTTCACGTAGCTACATTGAATGTTGGAGGGACAACCTGAACAAGCAAAAACTCTACCATAGGATACATCAAAAGTAAAGCCACATTTTGGACAGTGTAATAGCCTCCCAATGCCGGAAGTCAAGAGTTTACAGCACCACCATGAAGATAACCATCGAAATGAATGCGAGATATGACCTATAAACCTTATTAATCACTTTACAGTAAAATAATTGTTTTACCATAGTATTCAATCCACCGGCCATATTCGGTATGGGAAAACAGATGACAATAACGCAAAAACAATCTAGGTCAGAACTTTATAAGGACACTAAAATTCAATCACTATTAAGCTTTTTTATAAGCGGGGAAATAACGGAGTTAAAGCCTGTTTTTAATCTTAAACATGGATACTTGTATCCACAAGTTGAGAGCATAACTGGAGACAGAGAGAAGGTTGAAAATTTTCTCACCCAACTTTATGAAGCGGGGATTTTGGACAGACAACTTTACGACAGGATCATATATTGCCCAAAGTGTAAATCACAAAACATTTCAACGCACTACTGCTGTCCATATTGTGAATCTTTTGATATTAAAAGGAGTTCTTTACTGGAGCATGTCAAATGTGGATACATAGACGTTGAAGATAAATTTAGAAAGAACGAGAAGTTGTATTGTCCAAAGTGCAAAATTGAAATTATTCAAGGGAAGGATTACAGGAAGGCGGGTATCTGGTGTACTTGTAAGGAATGTGGAAAAAGTTTTGACACTCCAATAATTAAGCACTTCTGCAGAAATTGTCAGGAAACATTTACTTTTGAAAACTTAGAAATGAAGGATGTATACACGTATAGATTAAATGAGAAAGTTAAAAATGAAATAGCCCCCGGGCTCATATTTATAGGCCCTATAAAAGAACTTTTAGAGCGACTGGGCTTCAAAGTAGATTCGCCAGCCTTCCTTAAGGGTCGATCCGGGGCAACTCACACGTTTGACATAGCTATCTACAAAAGTGATGAAGCAAAATGTCTTGCAGTTATAGATTTAGCGACATCAAATGATGTGGTCACAGAACAACCTGTAATCGCTTTATTCGCTAAAATTTATGACGCAACACCGGAAAGGGCGTACCTTATAGCGATACCAAGGTTAAGCGATAACGCAAAGAAAATGGCTGACCTATATAAAATTAAAGTTATAGAGGGAAAAAGTGCTAGCGAAGTAACCGTGGCTATAAAGGAGGAAATAGCAGCAAACTATACTCATTAGTTATTCGTGAAAACGGCAATGTTTCCCCTATCAGTCACAACTTTAGCTGTAAATAATCCAGCAGGAAGTTGTATGTCGCCTCTAATACATGAAATTTTTTCACCAGGGTTTATGAATATGTCTGCTTCATAACGTTTATGGACTACGACGTTATTAATCCATATCGAAACTATATGAGCAGTTACTGCGCCACTATTTCTAATCACAAATAGGGTACCGTTTAAAAGTACCTTAATTCCAAGAAAGTCCAAATCAATCGCCACTTCATTACTTTTAGATGGAGGCTTCCCTTGTGAGTGTTCTGGCGGGCCAACATTCTTGTTACTATCTCTAGCGTATAGTCTCAAAACCAAAATCCCTGTCTCAGTCACATAATTTTGCCAATTGCTTAAGCTTACTACGTAACTATTGAAGGATGAGTACGACGGAAGAGATGCTATAAAATCGTACCTATTGCTCAGGATGTTGTAGGCTTCTAACGCCCAGTTTGCAGATGCGTCGGTAATCCTATACTTAACTTCCATAATAATTGAAGCGATATAATCAGCAGGATAATTTCTCAGATCAGCCTGTATGCTTAGGTAATAAGGGCTATCTGAGTATAGTCTCTCATAGACACCGTCTGCAATCGTTGTTTCAGCGTGATCTTTACAGGTGAACCAGTGGGATTCGCTACATACCTCAATTAACTCAATTTTCTCCTGCATTCTCTCCCAATCAAACTGATTCATTTGATAACTCCATAATATGACATTGGACACAATAACTGTTACAAGCACTAAACTTAGTATAACTATAAGCACATTAGCTAAGCCTTTTTTATCAGCGCTAAGGCGCGAGATAATAGCCATCAATATGGTTACCCCGGCTGGTTATGATTTTTATATGATATATGCCGCCACTCGCCCACTCATAGGATATATTAATCCAATTATGATCGCCTAACCCTAAGGATTTAGGGGTAAAGTAAACGACAGTATTATTAACATATATTCTGGAGATTTCTACAGCAGCCCTGCCTACATTTCGAACATAAACGTTTATCTGCCCCTGCCCACTAAACCAAACATCCTCAATAACCAAGCGTTCACTGATAGTTTCCCGAAGATTACTTGTAACTACATAGGTGGTAGTGGCAGCTATTGACATAGCGACCACCGCTACAACCATGAGCAAGACATCTCCAAGAATAGGCGATATGGCATGCTTGTCTGAAAGAAAATCATGAATCATTACACCCACAGGGGACGCCCTCCATTTTAGAGGAATATCTTAAGTGCTAAATAACCACAAAGCATCATTACGAGACTATGTTTTAATCCCAATAATGCTGAATCTTCGCCTATTTTCCCAGCTATAAGACCGCTAAAGAATCCTTGAATAATAGCCATGTGAAAGAGCGAACGCTTTAGTTCCTCAGGGGACATGATGGCGACCTCTAAAATGGATGCTCCCGTAATGTCAACGAAGAAAGCCTTGAATAGTAAAACTATGGTTAAGATAAATACAAAGTAGGATATGTATATTATCGCAATATAAGGCCGCGTCTTTGCCATACGTTCCTTACGAAGCATAAGTGTTGCTTGTATAAATTTACCCATTGGGTCAAATATTTGTTCTATGCGCCCCCCTGAACGAAGCGCTTCAATCATTAACGGAACAGTCCTTTGTACGAGCAATGTATTAACGCGACGAGCAAAAGCCAGCAAAGCCTCTTCAAAGGGCATACCCCAAGATATCTGTGTATTAATTTTTTTAAGCTCAGTGGTCAATGGACCATAGTCGCCCTTGGCGGCTTCCTCAAAAGCTTTGGGCAGGGACATACCAGTTTCTTGTGCTTGAGCAATATTTCTAAACAATTCGGGTAAATGTTCATCTATAGCTTTTCGCCACTGACTATCTAAGTGATGCAATGTGACAACTGGGATAATTATGCTTATAAACGCGAAAAATACAAAATCCTCAAAAAATCTTGAACCCCAAGTTGTTGATAGACCTAATAGGATAAAAGCCATAGCTGAAAATATGGACGTGAAGGTTACTGCATATTTCAATCTCATACTTACTTTCATAGCGATCACCACCATCTTGGGGAGATGGCATCCAAGATTATGAGAAACATAATAGAAGCTACGGGGATCCCGATATACATTAGTATATATAGGAGTATATCTGGCCCTAAATTCCCCACAATACTGCCGCCCATCACAGCCATGACGGCAAGCATTACTATAAGCAGAAGTGGCCCAGCGACAAAGAGAGCAACATAAAACTCGGAGAGGGTAGCCAGAGTATCTGTGAATTTACGGAGACTTAATCTTTTAAGACTCATATATTGCTTACTTTTTTGTTTAAGGTAATTTGCTAAATCGCCACCGGAATGAACCGTAAATATGAGCCCTTTAACAAGTTCTTGAAAAATTTTTGAAGAGTTTTTACGGGAGGCCCTCTTCAACGCGGAAATTACATCCAGCCCAAATAGATTCACGTCTCGTACGATACCTCTAGCCACAACCGAAAATGCGGATTGAAATGGAAAATTAGCCATTAAGTAAAATATTCTCTCAAGCGGAATACCAGCGCTAGCAAGAATAGCCATGTAACCACTCGCAAATGCTAACTCGTTTTCTATTTCCCGCTTAAGCTTATCGGCACGATAAATGGGGTAAAAGTAGAAACATAGCACTAAAAAAGCGCTAAATAATAAACTAACCCCGATGCCCGATAGGAAAGCTTGAGAAAGGGAAGTTTGAAGAATAAAAAACATTAAAAGCATTGTAAAAATAAACATCAATGGCGCAAAAAGAAGCAAAGATAAAATTAAAGTACTAACATATGCCTTGAAGCTTATCCGCAAATATGCCCGCTCCAGAATTTCCTCCAATCCCTTGAAAAGCGGGATAACATTGCCTATTTTATCACTTAACAGGCTGCAAGCTAATGATTGAAATTTGTTATCAGACGTGTTACGATATACGTTTTCCGGAACATTTTCAGTCATTTTAGGTCCATCCTCGCTTTTTGGAAAAGCCTGTCTGGATTCGCATAGTATTCACGGATAATCCTTGCCACGTCTACATGCTTACGAACACCACGCTTAACCATCCATTCAAGAATTATCTTTCTACGTTGAAGCTCACGCTGTACATCATCTTTGCTTAAACCCATTTTCTTCATATTTCTTTCCAAGATACTACTACCGCCCAAATATTCAAACTGGTCATCCCTTGGCCGCCACCTAAAAACCTCCTGTGTAATTATTTCCTTAGACTTGGGGTTAATACCAGCAATCTCAGTGATCGTTGAGACGCGCCTGGCAGGTTTTCCTGCGATCTCGGTTCTAGTCATAACCATTATCACGTTCATCATAGCTATCAACGTCTTAGGTATGTTCATAGGCTCCGACACTAAACGGTTAATAACGGCTTCCACTGATTCAGCGTGAATTGTGCACATACCTAGGTGACCAGTTGCAATCGCCTGAAATAGCGTATAAGCCTCTTCCCCTCGAACCTCACCAACTATTATGTAATCAGGTCGCTGTCGAACAGCGGCTTTTAGCAGATCATATAGAGTTATGTTTCCTTCACCACCAAAAGTTACACGTACAACAGAAGGTACCCAATTTTCGTGGGGCAGATTTAGCTCAGGAGTATCTTCCACACTAACTATTTTCATCTCTGGCTTTATGAACATAGAAAGGCAGTTAAGCATAGTTGTTTTACCGCAGGCTATGCCTCCAGCAACCATCAATGAAGCCTTATGCTCTATTATATACCATAAATAGGCAGCCATCTCAGATGAAACAGTATTAAAGGCAATAAGGTCTGAAATTGTTAATGGATCAGCTTTGAAGCGTCTTATAGTTACAGTGGATCCTCTTCTGGTGACTTCACTTCCATAGGTAAGTTGTACACGGCTTCCATCAGGCAAAGAAGCGTCCAGTATTGGCGAAGCTACTGATATATTTTTCCCCGCAAGATAAGCCAGCCTAATAATGAAGGAATTTAATTCATTCTCTGTTTTAAAGACGATATTTGTCGGCATAGACTCATAGAATCTATGCCATACATAAACAGGCACATTTACACCATCAATTGAAATATCCTCTATGTTGGGATCCTTCATCAGCGGATCAATTTTACCATAACCTAAGAAATCACGAATTATGTAATACAGAAGCTTATCAAAAGATTCACGAGGCACCTTCATCCTATACTTTTTTATCACCTCAGATGTCTTAAGCCTCAAGTATTCTTTTGCCTTTTCACGATTCTCAATATCCCTCAAGCTTATGTCAAGTTCTTCCATTAGAAGATTTTTTATTTCTTTCAAGTGTTTCTCTTCATCTTCTTTTAACGTGGGTTCTATAACTTCATACAATATTCTCTGCGTTTCAGGATCCTTTACTATAGCTGCATATGCATATGGTTCCTCAATTGGATAAACTTCCCTGAAAACGGTTACTCTCTTGGGTTTACTTTCTACTATTATGCTAATTTCAGACTCTTCAGCAGCATTTTCTTGAATCTTCATAATTGAGTTACCTTTTAACAGTTCAAGAATTATAATCATCGCGTGTATTAATAAACTATATGAATCCTAAATAACAAATTTAGAAACTACTTAAGAAATCGTTAGAGGAATTAAGACGGAAAAATACATCTCACTTGTTTGTTACTTGTACCTAGCTCTTCTTTTCTCTCTCTTCTTCTTTTGTCTGCGCATTCTCTTCTTTTTCCATTTTGCCCGGATTTTCTTCACACTCCAAAATTGTTATTCTATGGTTGCATGACGCCGCCTTAAGTCTTCCTCAGTGCTGCCCATACGGTGCATAAGTTCAACTATTAAGCTATCAAGGAACACCATACAATTATTCTCAAATATGCTTCCTAGAGGGGTCAGAGGTTCCTTCTCGCCCATCAGTTGCCTAGCGAGGTAATCTTCTTCCTTCGGCCAACCAGCCTTGGTCCTACCTCTAACTGTGACTGTGAGATCGGCCATCTGCCCCAAAGGTGATTCTGGAAATGAGGTTATGGCTACAACTGTAGCGCCTATCTCCTTAGCCGCAGCGCTAGCAGTTAAAACAATTTTTGTAGTACCTGTTCCTGAAATAGCTATCAACAAGTCGCCTTTACCAGCTGCAGGAGTTATTGTCTCCCCAAGAAAGTACACGTTAAAGCCTAGGTTCATAAGGCGAAGAGCAAAAGCACGGCCTACAAAACCACTACGCCCCATACCAATTACGAATATCTTTTTGTCTCTTGCGCCTAATAGAAGTTGGATAAAGCGCTCAACTTCATCAGGATTAAGCTCATCAATTGCGCGTTTAATCCCAGATATTATCTCTTCCGCTGCTGCTTTTAGCCACTTCAAACTTTTCAGCTCCAGGACTCATTACACAGACATAGGATGATATTAAAAATGTTACGGTTAAATTTTGCTGATTAAAAATGCCAGCAGTTCTTCAATCGTAGGGACTTTGAGACATAGTCTCACATATATGGATATGGCTAATATAGAAAGAGCTACAGCTCCCAGAATGTAATCACCCGCCTTAAATTTTAGTTCATATAGGTTTGTGCGTTTTTTGACCGCTCCCCAAGCCCTTGACTCCATTGCTTCAGCCAATTCTAAACTTCTTCTTATAGCACTGACAATTAAAGGTATGAGGATTGGAATGTAATTTCTTACTCGCTTGAAGAAGCTACCTTTCTCCAACTCAAGACCTCTAGCTTTCTGAGCATCAATTATTGTTTGAGCCTCCCCAGCTAAAACTGGCACAAAACGGATGGCGGTTGTAAACGCAAAGCAAAATTCATATGGTACACGGCTTTGCTCTAAAGCTAAACCTAAATGGTCAGGCGAGGTTGTCAAGAAAAATATTGAAAAGGCTTCAACCAGAACTAGAAAGCGAAGCATCATCGCTAAAGCGTACTCTAAAAAACTTATTCTAAAGGTAGAGCCAGCCCCTAAGAAGGAAAAAATTAAGTTGGTAAAGAAGATTATTAATGCCAGAATAGCAGCGCCTCGCATAGAACGAGCCCATTCCTTTCTTACGCGGGCTATTTGAACGAGTGGAATCTGTATCAGAAAGAGCCCTATAAGAGGAATAAGTTCCCAAAAAATTATAGCAACAACAAATATTACACATGCGTAAATAAACTTTACACGGGGATCTAAGTTATGAATTGGGGATGAAATTTTCCTAAACTTTAATCCATCAAAAAAGCTCAATTTTTAATCCCTTTCCTCAAAACCTTAATAAGTACACTCCTAGCCTCGTAAATATCGATTATTCCACTGTTTACGTTTAATTCTGGCAGTTGAAAGAAAACCTGTGTGATTTGAGGAGGGATTATTGAGGCTTTAGATAATGTTTCAGAGTCTGTTAAGACTTTCTTCGCCTCTCCATCAGCAATTATCCTTCCGTCCCTCATTAAGATAACTCTTGGGTTACATTCAGCTACGAATTCTACATCATGTGTCACAATTATGATCGTTTTCCCCTGCTCTCTAAGCTGCATTATAAACTGGCGAAGTGTTTCTTTTTGCAAGTAATCCTGCCCTATGGTAGGTTCATCTAATATCAGTATTTCAGGATCCCATGCCAAAACAGAGGCTAGTGCAACACGTTTCCGCTCTCCACCACTTAACATGAAAGGAGAGGTTTTACGGTATTGAGATAACCCTAAAAGATTCAAGGCCCACTCTACGCGTCTCTTAATTACATCCTCACTAAAACCAAAATTCCTTAAGGCAAACGCCACCTCATCCTCTACAGTTTCACTAAATAATTGATGATCTGGATTCTGAAAAACAAATCCAACTTTTCTAGCAAGGGTTGCAACACTAACCTTCTTGGTATCAATGCCATTAACCAATACTGTTCCCTTCGTCGGCTTTAACAAACCATTGAAGTGCTTAACCAAAGTCGTTTTTCCAGCCCCGTTCTCCCCCATTATACTGACGAATTCACCATCTTTTATGGTTAGGGAAACTCCTTTCAAAGCTTCCACTCCGCTCGGGTAAGTGAAGTATACGTCTCGAACCTCAATCATCTCTCTTTAGAACACTCCTTATTTCATCAGCGAGCTCCTTTGGGGATAATGGAAGTAAAGATCCAAGTTTTATTCCATCAGCCTTAAGTAGCTTGTATAAACGTGTCACTTTTGGGATTCCAACCCCCATAAGTTGAGGCTCTTCATATTCTAAAATTTTACGAGGGTCACCATCCAACACAACCTCTCCATTATTCATAACTATAAGGTGATTAGCGTACTTAGCGGTTAAATCCAACCTATGCTCAACAAGAACCACTGTTAAACCAAGTTGACGGTTAAGTTCATAAATGACCTCGAAAATTTTCTGAGCGCCCAAAGGATCTAAAAATGATGTAGGTTCATCAAGAACTATTACTTCAGGTTGCATAGCTATAACAGACGCTATAGCCACACGTTGCTGCTGTCCCCCAGAAAGTTCATGTGGAGCACGCTCCTTTAAGTGATATATTCCCGTAAGCTTTAAGGCCCAATCCACTCTCTTACGAATCTCCTCTCTCGGAATTCCGAGATTTTCAAGTCCAAAAGCTACGTCTTTTTCCACCGAGAGAGCGAAAAGTTGATTTTCAGGATTTTGAAAAACCATTCCAACATGTTTTGCAAGCTCATAGGTGGGATGGTCTGGAACCCTAAGACCAGCTACTGTTATTTCTCCTTCAAGTTTTCCTTGATAGAAATGAGGTATCAAACCGTTGAAGCAACGGCACAGAGTAGTTTTCCCACAACCACTAGGACCTGTAACGAGGACAAACTCTCCTTTTTCAATTTTAATAGTTACGTTTTTTATTGATGGTTTTGTCGCGCTTGGATAGGTATACGTTAAATTTTTTGTTTCAATTATTGGCATTTCAGCATCATCGCTTTAGTAGCTGAAGTTTAATTTAAGAGTGGCTACTCACATTTTAGTTTACCGGGTGAGCTTCTCCTTCAAAAGTTTAAGAAAACGCTTTAAGCCTACTTCAATTTCTCCGATGCCATTTACGCCCGCGGCTGTCGCGTGACCACCACCCATACCCTGTAGAAATTCACCTAACGGTTTTGCAATATCTCTACCTAAGTGGATTCCTGTCTTCTCATGAAAATCCCTGGTGCAGCGTATACTCACTTCTAGGTTGTCATTTCTTTGCCCCGCGACAGCCGCTACATCCGCACCTAAATCGATCAAAGCACGGGCTGCTGAAGCTTGATATGCACTTACATGAGAAACTACTACTATCCAATCATTAATCCTGAACATTTTTGAGCGCCTACAAGCTTTAAGTCTTGCAACTTTTTCAGAAAAGTCCATCGGCAAGGAGAGAAGCGGAAGAAGTTCCTGAGCGTTTATCCCCACATCTACAAGTTCAGCCAAAATTTTTATAGTGGAGGAAGATGCTAGAACGAAATGACGCGTGTCAAAGGCTATCCCTAGGAAAAGGGCTTTAGCTTCATCCTCTGTAATCTCTATACCTGCGGCTCTATATAATTGATATACAATTTCACATGTCGAAGAGGCTGCTTCATCACTTATGCATATCCTAGCTAATTTTTCAGTTTCGGGATGGATTGCGTGATG
>JAGTRA010000025.1 GCA_018396935.1 Candidatus Bathyarchaeota archaeon | reverse complement strand
CATTTCAGAATTGAACAACAGGCGTAACTTAACAATAATTCTAGATCATCATGACCCAAAGCCTTCCAGCGATCCCGAAGTTTTTGATTTAAACCTCGAAAACTTTGGATACGCTGGCGAGACAGACTTTTCGGGGGCAACTTGTTGTTACCTTTTTGCGAAGTTGTTAAGTGATGATAATGCGGATTTGGACTACCTTGCTATTGTTGGAAGTCAAGAGCTTCCTAGCGGATATAAGTCTGTAAATAACTTAATTCTTGAAGAATCCATTAGAAGTGGACGCATACGTAGAGAGGATAATGTCCTTGAGGTCGTTAAATTTAAAATAGGTGTTTCAAAGCTTTTTTCAATTCTTCAAATCCTCGGAGCTGTAGGCTATTATGAAGGTGGACCCGATATGGGTATCACTGTTTGCCTTGAGGGGCTAAACCATTATATCGAAGAAAAAATTGCTGCTTGGGAAGATAAGCGTAAGCAAGTTAACCAGAAACTTTTGGGGCGACTTTATCGTGAAGGTTTAATGGAAACCGAGCATATTCAGTGGTTTGATGCAGGAGATATGTATGCTGGTATGGGTACAAAAGTGATTGGTCAATTTTGCTCGTTTTTATCTTATCAAAAGCGCTTAATAAAATCTGACAAGTACATAATAGGTTTCATTAATGTTCCCCCTATAATTCCTAAATGGGGTGAGTTAAGGGAGAGGCTCATAAAGGCATCTGTTAGAGTTCCTCAAAAGTTGCGTGACTTAATTGATAAAGGAATACTTCCAGGCGCTTTCCAACTTGTTGAGGTGGCCTCTCAGGGTTTCGGAGTGGCAGACGGTCACCGATATGCCGCCAGCGTGGTGCTACCTCTCAACAAAAAGGAAGAGCTAATAAATAATGCTGAGAGGTTTGTATGCCTATGCAGCAAAAAATGCTAGAACCCTGCTTTTACAGGGTTACGTGCCTTCATAACCTCCCTTAGTAGAATCGTAGCATAAGAGCCTCGATGCAACATGAAGTTAACATCAACTTTCCACTTTCCTGGATTAGCTTCATCTCTATATATCCCGACGATTGAAAACTCGTTTACTGGTGTTACAATAGTTCTTAGGCCGCCCTTAAGCCGCAATTCTGGCATACTTTTGACTTTAAAATCATTTATATCAACGCCTTCCTCCTCTAATATTTCCCTTTCAATCTCTCCTTGAAGCCCCCCTGAAAGTTGCTGCCCAAAACCCACGATCGGGATTGCTATTCGTAGTTTACCTGCAGATATGGCATCATTTACTTCACGTCTGCTTTCATAACTTGTAACTTTAAAAAATTTAAATGAAGGTAGCCCGAGTGGATCAACGCTAACAACATAATCGCCAATTTCTGCAGCGTTTAAAGGAACTCCTATTGCTATTCTTCTACTCAAAAACTTATTGAATAAATATGCTTGATAGGCTTGTGGAAATAGTTTCAAAAGTTTCCTTGGCAGTCGCTTAAGAGCTCCAATAAAATCCTCAGGCCTCTTGATTAAATGGTTGAGCATGACTCTCTCGTAATAGAGTTTTTTTGGGAATTCCCTTAATGCTTCATTGAAATTACGTGTTTCCCAAAGCTTTTTGCGAACTATTTGTAACTCTGGGCTTTCGTTAGGCGTCGCTTTCGCTAAAAAGACCATAACAGCTTCTTCAAAGTTTCCCTTTATAATGGCTTTTCCAACAAGATGTGTTATCGGTCGTATGGTTCCAAACCTCTGGTGGCCGAAGAAGTTTGGTATTCCTCCATGTTTCTTCAGCTCTTCCAGCGTCCTCTCTATCCTCTCCTTTACTATATATTTTGGCTTCCTGACGCTTCTGATGACCACTCTGAACTGATTTCCCAAAAGATAACGTGAACTGATTTTTGTATGAAAATATCCAATAGGATGAAGCTCTACGCCTTCTATGGTTATCTTTTTAACATCTTCTTGTGACACATTTCTTATCGTTATGAATTGAGCCGTCAGCGCTTTAGTATCTTTTATTCCAGCTATATTGATATCTTCATCCCTTACCCTCAAGCTTCTGGCCAAGGCTTTAACTGCCAGAAAAGTGTCCTTATCACGTTTGATTAATACGCAGAGCAAATATCTCTCAAATTTTGATCTCGATTGCTGCTCTGGAGATGGGATAATCTTATCCTTAAGTTTTACACTAGCCTTTAAACCGTTAAGTAAAACTTCTTCTACGACAAAATCCTCTGGAAAATGCCTTAATACACCACCTATACCAGGTGTAGTTGTTGCATAAACTTCTATTCCCACTTTTTTCTCTATTAACGGGACAAACAAGTTTTAGTCCTCTACAATAGCGGAAGCTTACCTGTTATTCTATCCACCTTATCTGATGGGGCTGGGCCTATACCTAGGCATGTGATCGTTCCAGGAGGGACCTCCGTTAGTCCTCTATCAATTATCAATGCATGAGGTAATTCCATTTCCTCAGCCATTTTCTCAAGTTTAAGCAATTCCTCCTCGTTTTTCACTTTCACGGCTATTTTGCATTGTCCTTCCAGAATCCATGCTTTCCACCATTCTTCGTACCTTATGCGGGCTTCTTCAGCCGACGATACTGCTGCGTGTCCTGCTTGCGCAGCAATTTTCCCTTTGCTCATCTTTAAATCGGACCTAAACACAAGCACCTGCTTAAATTTAAATTCAGCCAATTATCTCACCTCCCGGGTTGTAATGATAAAACAATAAGAGAGTATATGAGGAAGGCAAGAATTCTCAAATCTCTTATGGCGCTAATCACCGCTTTACCTTGATAATCTATTTCCTTTACCTTTTTAATTGCTGCTTCTAACTTTAACATATTATAGAGTTGAGCTATTATGTCTATTTTCTTATCTGACGTTCTATTTAATAGCTTCCTTATCCCTCGCATAACTTTCATATCAAATCCTATAAAATCTGAAATTCGTTCTTGGTATTGTCTAAGGAATTTTGCTGATGTATCATTACTACTTATTGCCTTTAACGTGATTTCGGCAGCGATTTTTGAACAGGTTAGACCTGTAATAATGCCACCTCCAGTTGTTGGTTTTACTTGTGAAGCGGCATCTCCAATAGCTAAGAAGCCGTTAGAAAAGGCTTTAGATATGGGTCCACCGAGCGTTATTGAATGGAACTTTTTGTAGGTAATTTTTGATTTTTTTAGCTTCAAAGAGACTATTGGATGTTTTTTCATAACCTTCTCTAAGTAATCTCCAGGGTTACCACTTCTAGCAGCCAATCCTATTTTCGCTACTCCATCTTTTTTTGGTATTATCCAGAAATAAAATCCAGGAGCATAATCATTGCCCAGATAAACTTCAACGATATCGTCTTCTACATTTTTGATGTTTTCAACTTCTGCGTGAACCGCCTTTAGAATCCATTTTTTCTCAGGCGGATTTAAGCCAGCGCTTTTCAGCAGTCTTGCGGTTATTCCTTCAGCATCAATGATTATTTTGGAGAATATTTGACGACTTTGCGTCTCACTTTGCACCTCTAAACCTATAACCTTAAATTTATCACTTATCAACCTTGTAACTCTTGAATGTAGATAGTATTTCGCTCCTGATTTCTCCGCTAAGTGCGCTATATACTTATCAAATAGTGAGCGGTTAACAGTGCATGTTACAGGTGAGTTTAGTCTAACTGAAAACTCTATTCCTTTAGGTGAGTAAAATTTGGCGCCATAAAAAATGTTTTCTATTATTTTTGGTGGCAATGGATAAAGTCCTAGTCGCTTTAATCCATTAATACTCAAGTGACCTGGGCAGTGGGTTGGCACTCCTATTTGCGGGTGCTCCTCAAAAACTGCAACGGTAACCTGATTTTTTGCTATTTGAAATGCACTAAAAGAACCGCAGGGGCCGCCGCCTATTATTGCGACGTCATAATCATGCTTCATAGCACTTACGTTATGAGCTCTACTCTTTTCTTCCCACGTGCCATTGAAGTAATGCGGATCTTACCGGCGATTTCAAGCCTCATTAGTATTTCGTAGAATTCTTTAACTCCTACATCCTTGTACTCTTCGTTTAAATATTCAAACAATTCAGTGTCAGTCATTGCTCCCTTCTTTTTGAGCATTTCCAATAACACACAATGTGTTGGTAGCTCCTTCCAAATTTTTTTAGACATTTTAGATCGCCCTAAGCCACGGGTGTTGCTGGTTTCTGTATTTGCCTAATTTGCTGCATGAAGCTTTTGTACCATTTCTCCATGTCAGGTGTTATTGACGGTCCAACTTTTTTCATAGCTTCCTCAAAGTCTCTCATAGTTACTTCTTTTGTGTTTATGTCTCTTCTAAGAGCTTGCAAGGCAGCTTCTCTGCATAGCGCCTCTATGTCTGCGCCGGAGTAATTATTAGTCATAGATGCTATTACCTCAAGATTCACATCTTTCGCCAATGGCATGCTCCTTGTATGTATCTTCAATATTTGGAGACGGCTTTTCTCGTCAGGTGGAGGTACATATATCAGCCTATCAAATCTTCCAGGGCGAAGAATAGCTGGGTCAACGATATCTGGCCTATTTGTAGCTGCCATCACAACCACCCCCTCAAGTGCTACTATCCCATCCATCTCCGTCAAAAGTTGGCTAATTACACGTTCTGTTACACCGCTGTCAGCGTAGCCTAATCCTCTACGGGGTGCAAGCGAATCTATCTCATCAAAGAATATTACAGCTGGCGCTGCCATTCTAGCTTTTCTGAAAACTTCCCTTATAGCCTTCTCAGATTCTCCTACCCATTTTGAAAATACTTCAGGACCTTTTATAGTTATAAAGTTTGCTCCGCTCTCAGTTGCTACCGCTCTTGCTAGTAGAGTTTTTCCACATCCAGGCGGACCATACAGAAGCACACCCTTAGGTGGCTTAATCCCCATTCGTTTAAATACTTCTGGGTTTCTGATAGGCCATTCAACGGCCTCTCTAAGTTCTTGTTTTACACCATCTAAGCCTCCAATATCGTCCCACCGTACCGTTGGTACTTCTACGTATACCTCCCGCATAGCGGTTGGTGTTATTTCCTTATATGCGTTCAAGAAATCCTCCATTTTGACTTCCATTTTCTCTAATACTTCTGGAGGTATGCGCTCTTCTTCAAGATTTATTTGAGGAAGGTATCGTCTAAGCGCTTTCATAGCCGTCTCTCGGCAAAGCGCGGCGAGGTCGGCACCTGTATATCCATGAGTCATTTCTGCCAACTTCTTCAGGTCTACATCCTCAGCTAGCGGCATTCCCCTTGTGTGAATTTGAAGAATTTCGTATCTTCCTTGCTTATCTGGTACTCCTATCTCGATTTCTCTATCAAACCTTCCTGGTCTACGTAGCGCTGGATCTAGCGCTTCAGGTCGATTAGTTGCACCTATCACTATGACATTACCTCTTCCTGATAGACCGTCCATTAACGCAAGTAACTGGGCTACAACTCGCCTCTCAACTTCACCCGTTACTTCTTCCCGTTTTGGGGCGATTGCATCTAACTCATCTATAAATATTATACTTGGAGCGTTTTGCTGAGCTTGCTGGAAGATTTCTCTGAGTCTCGCCTCTGATTCGCCATAGAATTTGCTCATAATCTCCGGTCCGTTTATAGAGAAGAAGTTCGCTTCCGATTCGTTTGCTACCGCTCTTGCTAGTAGAGTTTTTCCACATCCAGGCGGACCATACAGAAGCACACCCTTAGGTGGATCTATTCCAAGTCTCTGGAAGAGTTCTGGATGTCTGAGAGGAAGTTCAACCATTTCCCTTACTCGTTGTATTTCCTCATGAAGTCCTCCTATATCTTCATAGGTTGTTCTAGGCACTCCTTTTCCTTCTGGTACGGGCTCGCTTAAAATAGTAAGCTTAGTTTCGGGAGTTACCTTTACGATGCCGTGAGGTCTTGTTTTTGCCACTATGAACGGTATTGCATGCCCGAGCATCATGACGAGTGTTGTATCTCCCTCTACAAGAGTTCTCTCCATTAAGCGGTTTTTGACGAAATTGGTGAAGTCTTCATCGACATTAAGGCGCATGTCAACAGGTGCTAACGTTACGTTCAAGGCTTCCTTTACCTTGGCAGGTCTCACTATCACATATTCATTTATTGCTACGCCAGCATTTTTCCGTGTAAAACCATCTATCCTTATTATGTCACGGTTTTGATCCTCACTATACGCTGGCCATGCTATTGCTGACGTCATCCTCTTACCAATAATTTCTATCACGTCACCAGCACTTATGCCAAGTTTCTGCATCGTCTTTTGGTCAATGCGAGCTATACCCCTCCCTACATCTCTCTGCTTCGCATCGCCTACTCGTAGTTGAACTTCTCGTCTCTCTTCACTCATTTAGAACCCTTCTTCAATTACCCAATCTAGTAAGTTAGCATCTTGTTCGAAACAACTCTAATTCCTATATAAATTTTAACGCGTTTTTAACTTTATCTGCTTACTCTCCTAACCATTAAGGGCTGAACTTGGCTTATCTCACCTATTTCTCCAAGTTTTTTCTCTAACTCTTCGAGTACACCTGCTTTATCTTCCGGGATCTTAACCGCACATATTAACGCTTTGAGCCCGAAGGCTATAGGCTCCTCGCTATATCCCTGTATTTCAGCAAATTCAGGTAGGGTGCTTTCAATTTTCTGCTTCAAGTAATCAAAGCTAATAGTTATATCTGTTGGGAAAATTTTATAATAGGCGATTACGCTTCCCAATCAATCATCCCCCCCTTTGTACCTTATGGTCCTGTAAAGCCGCATTTTGGGCATTTATATTGTCGACCGAAATTTCTGCATTTCTCACAACGTCTTATTATTATTTCACCACAATTTGGACATGGGAATTTAGTCGCTTTCGTAGCCGGAGGGATAGGCTTTCCGCAACTTGTACATGATGTTAGTGTTAAGTTTACAGTTTTTCCGGACATCTCCTTTTTCTCCCAAATTAATAACTGTTTAAATTGCGAAGCTTCCTTATATTCTATACGTTGAAAATCATTACATGTTTATTAAGTAGTATTTTGTAGTTCTTTGTCGGGGCGCGCCATTTGGGTGTAAATCTAAAAGATCTTGTTCCTAAAGCCGTTATAAATCTTGAGGATCTATCCGGAAAATCTATTGCGATAGATGCCTATAACGCACTTTACCAGTTCTTAGCTATAATACGGCAGCCTGATGGTACGCCTCTTAAAGATCACAGTGACAGGATAACAAGTCACCTTAGTGGTCTATTGTATAGGACATGTAACCTCATTGAGCTTGGCATAAAGCCAATATATGTTTTTGATGGCACACCACCAGCCCTTAAGGAGGCTGAAATCAAAAGGAGCAGGAGGGTTAAGGAAGAGGCTCTAGCAAGGTATGAACAGGCTTTGAAGGAGGGAAAAATTGAAGAAGCTCGAAAGTATGCGCAAGCAACATCAACCCTTAAAGATTACATGGTTGAAGATAGTAAACGCCTCTTAGACCTTATGGGTATCCCTTGGGTCCAAGCTCCAGGTGAGGGTGAGGCTCAAGCCGCCTATTTGGTTAAACGCGGTGATGCTGATTATTGTGCAAGTCAGGATTACGACAGTCTTCTTTTTGGCGCACCTAGACTTGTTAGGAATGTGACCATTTCCGGTCGTAGAAAGCTTCCGGGTAAGAGCGTATACGTTGAAGTTGTCCCTGAAGTTGTAGAGTTGGATAAAGTCTTAAAAGATCTAGGAATAACGCATCAGCAGCTGATCGATATAGCCATACTTATTGGGACAGACTACAATCCTGAAGGCATTAAAGGTCTTGGTTCAAAGACAGCGTTGAAGCTGATAAGGGAATATGGAAACTTAGAAAAGGCTTTGCCTCATATAAAAAACGCTGAATTTCCGATCGAACCTCAAAAAATAAGGGAAATGTTCCTGAACCCTAAAGTTACTGATAACTATGAGATTTCGTGGAAGGAGCCCAAAGTAGAAGAAGTTATCGATTTTCTATGCGGAGAAAGAGATTTCTCTGAAGATAGAGTTAGAAAAGCCTTAGAGCGAATGAAACAGGGATTAACTAAGATAAAGGGTAAGACGACCCTCGAAAAGTGGTTTGGTTGAGATTCTAAACTTGATGTCCATATCGCCCAGTTAGAGGTACAAAGGCAACTCCACCTAAATTTTCTTTCTCAATGTTACCATCTGGCTTTTTTATAACTCTTATTAATCTCTGGAATAAGTGAACTCCCCCTACAGGGATGACCATAATGCCCCAAGGCTTTAATTGATCAATCAAAGGTTTAGGAATATCTGGCGCAGCTGCTGTTACTAAGATTCGATCGTAGGGTGCCTTTTCAGGATAACCCATGGAACCATCGCCACATATCACCGTAACTCTGTCTCCGTAGCCATTCTTAATTATGTTTTTTCGAGCAAAATCAGCCAACTCTCTTATAATCTCGATGGTGTAAACATGTCCCCATTCGCTCCTTGGGGAATCACTGGGAGCTACGATTTCCGCTATAGTAGCCGCATGCCAACCTGAGCCAGAGCCTACTTCAAGTACCTTATTACCCTTCTCCAATCGGAGGGCTTCATTCATTATTGCAACCATGTTTCGCCTGGCTCAGCGATACGCTGAAGCCATGTGGCGCAGAAACAGTCTGCCCAAACCCGATTGGAAGGGGCGTATCTGAAGCGCCGTATGGCTTCATATCCTCAGGTAGAAACTTTGCTCTGGGTACGGTGAGCATCGCTCTAATAACGGTTGGAGTTCGAAGGATTCCCTCCCTCTTTAGATCTTCAATCAATTCTTCCCAGTTTCTTTCCAATAGTTTCACCGATATCTTAAACTAGTGTTCTAACATTTAATGTTACTTTTCTACCTTTTTACTTCACAGTTACTGATTTAGCCAAATTCCTTGGTTTATCTGGATCATAACCCTTCTTTACAGCCACGTAATATGCTAGTAGTTGTAGTGGAATTACATAAGCAATGGGCGATAGTACATCCGGTACGCCCTTCGGTATCTCTATATAGTCGTCTGCGAGCTTTTTAATTTCGTCATCCCCCTCCTCATTTACGGTGATTATCCTAGCTCCTCGAGCCTTCATCTCCATGATATTGCCGATTATAGTTTTACGCGTTTCGTCCTTTGGGCATATAAAAATCGTGGGGAACCCTTCCTCTACTAGGCTTATCGGGCCATGTTTGCTTTCCCCTGCTGGAAAAGCTATAGATGGTATATAGGCTATTTCCATAAGCTTAAGCCTACCTTCATAAGCAGTTGCTGTGCTTATTCCTCTACCTAAGAAGAAGAAGACTTTAGAATTCTTATATTTCTCAGCGATTACTTTAACTTTCTCCTCTTGGCTTAGAATAGTTTTTTCAACAATTTCAGGCATGATTTTCAATTTTGTCTCGATATAATCAATCTCGTCCTGTGATACTTTGCCTCTTTTTTTCGCGAGCCGAAGGGCTATCTGTGCTAGAACAGATAACTGTGACGTGAATGTTTTTGTAGCTGCTACTCCTATTTCCGGCCCTGACTGTTGACATATATATACCCTAGATATTCTTGTTAAAGTGGATCCTATCACATTTGTCAAACCTAAAATCGTCGCTGCTTTTTGTCTGGCTAAGTTTACAGCGGCAAGCGTATCAGCGGTCTCACCCGATTGACTTACTGCTAAAATTGTACTGTCAATATTTACCGATTTGCCGTACTGCTCTATAAATTCTGATGCTATGACAGGGTATGTAGCAAGACATGCAAGTTTTGAGAACATGTACGAGGCTGCTAGACATGCGTGATAAGATGTGCCGCAAGCTACGAGGAACACTTCACGCGCACGATCTAGAAATGTTGCCATCAAATCTAAGTAATGCTCTTGTAACCTCAATGTGTTACGAAGGCACTGAGGCTGTTCATGAATCTCCTTAATCATAAAGTGTGGATAACCTTGCTTAATCGCCATTTCAGGGGTCCAGTCAATAACTTTTGGCTCTCGTGTAACCAAGCTTCCGTCCACGATTTTCCTTATAGTTAAACCGCTCGTGGATAATGTGGCAACTTCTCCGTCTTCGATTAAAATTACTTTGTTTGTTAAAGGCAGAAAGGCGGGAATGTCTGAGGCGCAAAATAATGCTTCATGTCCTACACCTATAACTAGGGGGCTTTCATTTTTGGCGCACACAATTTTGTCTGGATCTATAGGTGAAATTACCGCAATTGCATAGGAACCCTCAAGTTTCCTAACACTTTCTAAAACAGCTTCTTCTAAACTTGTTGAGGGCTTATTTTTGATAATTTCCTCTATGAGATGAGCTATAACTTCTGTATCTGTTTTTGATCTGAATACGTGGCCTTTACTTTCAAGTTCTGCTTTAAGTTCGGAGAAGTTCTCTATTATGCCGTTATGCACTACAGCTATCTGACCTGTGCAATCAATATGGGGGTGCGCATTAACTTGGAGAGGTGCACCATGAGTTGCCCATCTTGTATGGCCAATACCTATTCTTCCAGGTAAGCTGTCAAGATTATGTATTTTATGTACATCATCTATTTTCCCAGCATCTTTTTTGATGTAGAGCTTTCCATCATATATCGTGGCCTCACCTACTGAATCGTAGCCGCGGTACTCGAGTCTTTTTAAAGCTTGATGTATCAACGGAGCAGCATTTCCCTCTTTCAAAACACAGCCAAATATTCCACACATCTCAG